>CAJXSB010000032.1 GCA_913060435.1 uncultured Desulfococcus sp. | reverse complement strand
TGGGCTGGGCGGTGCCCTGGGCTTCGCCGGCGCCGCCCGTGGCATCGGCCGAGCCGAATCCGCTGAAGAGGACGTTGGCCAGGGAGCGGTTCATGGCCTTGCACATGATGTTGGTGAGGATGAGCCCGCTGGCGCCCACCAGCCCACCCGCCACGATGAGGATGTTGTTGCCGATGGCAAATCCGGCGGCGCAGGCGGCCAGGCCCGAATAGGAGTTGAGCAGGGAGATCACCACGGGCATGTCTGCGCCGCCGATGGGGATGACGGTGGTGACCCCGATGACCATGGCCAGGACCACTGCAGTCGGCACATAGGCTGCCCCTGCTGGAGAGCCGCCGCCGGCGCAGAAGAGGGCGCCCACCGCCAGGGTGACGGCGAGGAGGCCGCCGTTGACGACCTGCTGCCCCCGGAAGAGGATCGGCTGGGAGGGGATGTTGCCGCTCAGCTTCCCCCATGCCACCACCGATCCCGTAAAGGTCACGCCCCCGATCAGGACCGCCATGAAAACGGCCACGAGAACGAAGGCAGCCTCCTGCTCGGGGTAGGCGTGGAATTCGGCCCAGCCCACCAGCATGCTCGCCAGCCCGCCGCCGCCGTTGAAGAGCGCGACCATTTCGGGCATTCCGGTCATCCGGACCTTGAGGGCGGCAAAGACGCCGACGGCGGCGCCCACGGCGATGCCGAGGGCGATCCACTTGAAGTCGAGGCCGGCACGGGCCAGGGTGAAGACCACGGCTAGAAGCATGCCGCCGGCCGATATCAGGTTGCCCCGGCGCGCTGTTTCGGGGGAGCTCAGCATCTTGAGGCCGAAGATGAACATCATCGCAGAGATGATATAGGCCAGCGAGGTGATCTGGAGCATGATCGGGTTTGCGGCTGCGGGGTTCATCGGGGGCCTTCCTTTTTCTTGAACATGGCGAGCATCCGGTTGGTCACGACGTAGCCTCCCACCACGTTGATGGTCGCGAAGACCACTGCGAGCACACCGAGCACATGGCTGAAGACCCCCCCTGCATCGGAGAGGTTAACGGCCACCAGCGCGCCGATGAGAGTGATGCCGGAGATGGCGTTGGCACCCGACATGAGGGGGGTGTGGAGTGTCGACGGGACTTTCGAAATGAGCTCAAACCCCAGGAAAACGGTCAGCATGAATACGAACAGCATATCAAATGACATGGACAATCCTTTCTGCGATGGTCCGTTCATCGCCGACACCCAGGGGCGAAAACCATGGGGCGGCGCTCGTGGCGGGCGTCCGGGTTATGAACCCGGCTTCGACAGCACGGCCCCGTCTTTGGTGAGGAGGCAGGCTTCGACAATCTCGTTGCCGGCATCGAGGCGGATCGCGCCGGCTTCTGCGTCCCAGAATTCCTGCACCAGATGAAAGACATTCATGGCATACATGGCGCTGGCATCGACGGGCACCCGACCGGGGAGGTTGGCATGCCCCAGAATGATGACCCCGTTGTGGTCGACTTCGGCGTCCTTCCGGGAGCCTTCCACGTTTCCGCCGCTTTCGACCGCCATGTCGACGACGATGGTCCCCGGGTGCATGGCCGCCAGCATCTCTTCTGTAATGATGCGCGGTGCGGGGCGGCCGAAGACCTGGGCTGTGGTGATGATCAGGTCCGACTGGGCGCAGACCTTGGCCATACCATCCCGCTGCATCTTCATTTGTTCGGGCGTGAGCTCCTTGGCGTACCCGTCCTTGGTCTGACCGGTTTCGCCGATGTCGATCTTGACGAATTTCGCGCCGAGGGATTTGACCTGCTCCTCGACCACCGGGCGGGTATCGAAGGCGGATACGCGCGCTCCGAGCCGCTTTGCCGTGGCAATGGCCTGTAGCCCGGCGACACCGACGCCGATCACCAGGACGGCCATCGGCTTGATGGTGCCGGCGGGGGTGGTCATCATCGGCATGATCCGCGCGGAACGGGTCGCGCCCAGAAGCACCGCCACGTATCCCCCGAGATTGGCCTGGGAGCTGAGGGCGTCCATCTTCTGCGCATAGGTCGACCGCGGGATCATCTGCATGCTGGCGGCGAGGATTCCCTGGGCGGCCATGCGCTTGATCCGCTCTGTTTCCGTGAAGGGGTCCAAAAAGCTGATGTGCAGGGTGCCGGCGGGGATTGCGGCAATCTCGTCGTCGCCGGGGGTCCGGAGCCGGGCCATCACCTGGCAGCTCCCCGGGACGGCCCCGGCATCGACGAGCGTGGCGCCGGCGGCCTCGAAGGCGGCGTCGGTCAGGCCCAGGTGCTTCCCGATGCCCCGGGCAACGACCACATCGATGCCGGCCTTTCGATATCTCTCCACCACCGGCGGCACCACAGCGATGCGGGGCTCTCCGGCATCCCGTTCCGATACAAAACCGATCTTCACGTGACCCTCCTCGGGTTGGACCATGGATGGATGAAGCGCATCATGGCGGTATGGAACCGCGGCAGGAACGCCGGCACCGCCGTCTCCGCACAGCGGGGTGACTCCAAATCGAGATTAATCACTCCAAAAATGATACCCGGCGCCGCCGCTGTCAAGGGCTTTCTGCAGCACCCCAGGGGGCGCTGCCTTTCTTCGCGCCGTTCAGAGATCTACCGGCCCCTCTTCGCGCTTCAGGATCCCGGGCAAAGCCCCGGCGCCGAGGGGCGCCTCAATCATCGGCGTTGCCGTCGGTATTCCCGCCGGGCGATGCCTCCTCGTGAAGGATGGTCTGCAGCAGGACGGGGTCGCTTCGCCCTCCGGCCAGCTTTTCCCGCACGGCCTCCATGTCCGGCAGGTCGCTCACCATGAGGGTCGCCCCGAATTCAGGATACCGGGCGTGCCACCGGGATCCCGGCTCGTTGGCCTGGAGCAGGCAGTCCTGGCGAGCACGGCCACGGTGCCCCCGCCCCCCGTCAACAGGCCGGCGGCGGCGCCGCGGACCAGGGCCTCCCCCCGGGCCAGGGCCTCGTTTCGCTTGCCGACCCAGTAGGCCTGCTCCTGCATCTCCTCCAGAGAATAGACCACGCCGGCGGCATGCTCGGCGCGGATCTTTTCGGCGGTCTCGTATTCGGCCCGGGCCCCGCTCCCCCGAACCGCCTCGTGAAGGGCCCCCGCCGCATCCGCCCCCTTGTAGCGCTGCTCCTCCGTCCACAGGAGGTGCTGGTACTGGTCGAGCATCACCCGGGCGATGGCCAGGGTCTCCCGTTCGAAAACCTTCTCGTAGTCGTGGATGAACGTTTCGAAGTCGGCGATGCCGCCCGGGAAGCCCGCGGTGATCAGGTCCGCATCGAGCTGGGCCCGCATCCGGTTGATGGCGGGCTGGGACCCGAGGCTTGCACCGGCGGCCTGGGGGCTCACCGCGCCCATGCCGGCCAGGGTGCCGGTGGATTTGCGCATGGAGAGATAGCTGCGGTAGCGCCGGTAGAGCTCTTCGAGGCCGTAGAGGCGGGTTTCAATGGTGCGCCGCTCCTTGGCAGTGGCCTCCCGGGCCTGCCGTTTCCGGAGCATTTCATCCCGGAGGATCTTCCAGTACTCGGCCATCTGACGGTCGTCGGCGGTGGTGCCCAGCTTCTGGCCCGGGCGATATTTGGTTTTGTCCCAGAACTGTCGGTCCACCTCGGCCTGCGCCGAGGGGTCGATGGGCCGACCGGTGGTGCGCAGGACTTCCGGGACTCCAGCCGGCATCCTTGGCCCGGGCGGGCCGGGCAGAGGAGCAAGCCCCGCCGGCGGCTTCGACCCCCGCACCACCTGTTCCGCCGCCCGGTCGGCCTCTTCCTCCCAGGCGCCCCCGGGTTCCGCCGCCGGGCGGCTCCGGAGCGCGCTGGACGGAGGCTTCGCAGGGGATCCCCCCAGGAGCCGCGTGACGGCGGTGTTGCCGGCGGCCCGCTGCAGTTTCAGGGCGGGGTGGATGGCGACGTTGCGGTTTTCCAGGGGGTCAGGGGCAATGCGGCGGCCCGGCTGACGGGGCTGGGATTTTTCGAAGGTCTGCATGATCCACCTCCTGGCGGGTGCGGCGGGGTGGCCTGTCCGAATGGCATCCTTGAAACAGTTTCCGAGGGATTGGCACGTCCGGAGGGCGGGGCGGAAACAGGACCGCACTGACGGAACATAAACTGAAAAACAGGGACGTCAAGCGTCGGCGCAGGTTCGGTGCCCTGACGTCGGCCCGGGTCGGGCGGGAGGCCCGGGGTGGGGCGGAGGGCATGCCCCGGGGAGATTGCGCATCCTCAGGGGACGCGCGGTGCGCCCCCTGAATGCGTCGGTTTCGTCAGGTACGCCTAATCACACAGTTCGAAGAGGGCGGCAGCACCCATGCCGCCGCCGATGCACATGGATTCCACGCCGTATTTGACGCCCCGCTCCTGCATGCGGTGGACGAGCTGGGCGCAGAGCTTGGCGCCGGTGCAGCCCAGGGGATGGCCGAGGGCGATGGCGCCGCCGTAGACATTGACCCGGTCCATATACTTGTCGAGGCCCAGCTCGCGGATGCAATAGAGCGCCTGGGCGGCGAATGCTTCGTTGATCTCCCAGACACCGATGTCGTCGATGCCGAGGCCTGCCATCTCCAGAAGCTTGGGGATGGCGTATCGGGGGCCCACGCCCATCTCGTCGGGGCGGCATCCCACGGTGGTGTAGTACCGCAGCCGGGCCATGGGGGTGACCCCCAGCTGCTTCACCATCTCTTCGCTCATGACGACCGTCGCCGCAGCGCCGTCCGTCGTCTGGGAGGCGTTGCCGGCGGTTACGGAACCATTGGCCCGGAAGACCGGGTGCAGCTTGGCGAGGCCCTCCAGGCTCGTGGTGGGGCGGATGCCGTCGTCGAAATCCTGCAGAAAGGCATCCTTCCGGAAGGTGCCGTCGGACTGGCGGACAAATTTGACTGCCGGGGTGGGGACGATCTCCTTGAAAAGCTTCCCTTCGAGGGCCTTGGCGGCCTTCATCTGGGAGTGATAGGCAAAGTCATCCTGGTCCTCTCGGCTGACATTGTAGCGGTCGGCCACGTTTTCCGCGGTGATGCCCATGGAGACATAAAGGTCCGCGTGCTCTTTCGAGAATTCGGCGTCGGGCCGGGGCAGGTTGCCGCCCATGGGGACGAAGGTCATCGACTCCACTCCGCCGCCGACGGCGATGTCGGACCAGCCAGCCATGATGCGCATGGCCGAGAGCGCGATGGCTTCGAGGCCCGAAGCGCAGAAACGGTTGACGGTGGCGCCGCCGACCGTTTCGGGAAAGCCTGCGATCTGGGCGGCGATGCGGCCGATGTTGAGGCCCTGCTCGGCCTCGGGAAAGGCGCACCCGATCATGACGTCGTCGACCATCCCCGGTTCGAGTCCCGGGGTCTTTTCAACGACCGTTTTCAGGATGAAGGAGAGCAGCTCCTCGGGCCGGGTATCCCGGAAGGCGCCCTTGTTGCGCCTGCAGCCGGGGGTTCTGATGGATGTGACAATATATGCATCTCTCATGTTGGGGTTCCTCCTTGATCATAAAGGTCAGGGTGCCGGATGACGCTGGCAATCAGTTTCTCAGGGGCTTGCCGGTTTTGAGCATATGTTCTACCCGGGCAGCGGTCTTTTCCTGCTTCCAGAAATCCACGAAGGCGCTCCGTTCGAGGGTGAGCAGCACCTCCTCGTCGATCCGGGAGCCCTTCTTCACGTCGCCGCCGGAGATGACGTAGGCGATCCGGCGGGCCAGGAAGACATCGTACTCGCTCACGAATCCCCCGCTCTGCAGGTTGAACAGCTCCGAGTGGATCATGCCCTGGGCCGCCTGACCCGCGACGGGGATCCGCCGCTTTACGGGCGGGGCATAGCCTGCATCGACCATCCGCAGCACTTCCTTCTTGGCCTCGCCGATGAGGTGGTCGCGGTTGAAGACAATGCGGTCCTCCGGCCCCAGGAAACCAAGGTTCCGGGCATCGGCTGCCGATGTCGAGACCTTGGCCATGGCAATGGTCTGAAACACCGGTACGAAGAAGGTCGGCAGATCCGCCCCGGTGACGGCCTGGGGGATGGCGGTGACGAACTTCTTCCAGAGGTTGGTGCAGCCCCCGCCGGCCGGCAGAAGGCCGACACCGATCTCCACCAGCCCCATGTAGAGCTCTGCGTGGGCAACGATCCGGTCGGCTGCGAGGCAGACTTCGCAACCGCCGCCTAGGGTCAGGCCGAAGGGGGCGGCCACCACCGGGAAGGCGGCATAGCGGGCGCGCTGCAGGCCGTCCTGGGCCTTTTTGAGGAAGGCGTCGATTTCGTCGTACCGGCCCGCCTGCGCCAGGCCGGCCATATAGAGGAGGTCGCCGCCCGCCGAGAACGCCCCCGGCGTGCCGCCGGCCTGGTTTCCAATGACCAGACCGACCCCGTTGGCGTCGACGTAGTCGAGGGCGCCGGCGATGAAGTCGACGATTTCGCTGTTGATGGCGTTCATCTTGGAGTGGAATTCGCAGCAGAAAACCCCGTCCCCAAGGTCGATGAGGGACGCGGATTTGCAGCTGTCGACGGTGCTGCCCTTGGCCTTGAGGGCCGCCAGGGCAACGATATTGTCGGAGACGGCCACCGGCCGGTAGTCGCCGGCGTCGAAATCGTAGAAAAGCCGCTTCCCATCCTCCGTCCGGTAGAACTGCTCATCTCCCTTGTCGAGCATCTGCCGGATCTTCTCCGGCACCGGCATGCCGTCGGCGTCCATTTTTTCCACGGACCGCCGGAGGCCGATGGCCTCCCAGGTCTCAAAGGGTCCCATCTCAAAATTATATCCCCATTTCATGGCGTTGTCGATTTCCACGATGGTGTCGGAGATCTCGGGGATCCGGTTGGCGGCGTAGATCAGTGCCCAGGCCATGGCCTTCCAGGCGAACCGTGCGCCCCGGTCCTCCCCGTAGAGGACGGCCGTCATCTTTTCCGGCAGGGTTTTGGCCTTCTTGGCCTCGGCCAGGCAGGGGAAGTCGGGGGCGCCGTACTCCTCATATTCCAGGGACTCGATGTTGATGACCTTGCGAACCTTCTTCCACTCCGGCGTCAGGTCGGTCTTGTAGAAGCCGCTTTTGGCCTTCTTGCCGAGGAGTTTCTTCTCGATCATCCGATCGACGAATTCCGGGACCTTGAAGGCCTCCCGCTGCTCGTCGTCGGGCACCAGGTCATAGGTATTCTTGGCGACATGGCCCATGGTGTCGAGGCCGACAAGGTCGGTGGTCTTGAACATGGCGGTCTTGGGGCGCCCCAGCGCCGGGCCGAACAGTGCGTCCACCTCGGGAATGGTGAGCCCGTCCTCGATCATGAGCTGCATCGTCTTGACGATGCCGTGGACGCCGATGCGGTTGCCGACGAAATTGGGGGTATCCTTGGCCCAGACAATGCCCTTGCCCAGGATCCGCTCGCCAAAGTCGGCCATGAAATCGAGGACCTCGGGAAGGGTTTCTTCGCCGGGAATGATCTCCAGCAGCTTCATATAGCGGACCGGGTTGAAGAAGTGGGTCCCGAGAAAATGCCGCCGGAACTCATCGCCAAACCCTTCGGCCATCTGCTTCAGGGGAATGCCCGAGGTGTTGGAGGATACCACGGCGCCGGGCTTTTTCACGGGCTCGATCCGCTGGAAAAGATCGCGCTTGATCTTGAGGTTCTCCACGACGACCTCTACGATCCAGTCGCAGTCGCGCAGCTGGTCGAAATCGTCCTCCATGTTGCCGATGGTGATCCGGTCGACATCCCCCGGCTGCATCAGCAGGGCGGGGCGGGCGTTGATGACCGTGTCGAGCCCGGACTTCACGATGCGGTTGCGGGCGGCGGGATCGCTTCGTTCTTCGTCCGTGAGATCAAAGGGAACAATATCGAGCAACAGGGTTTTGACGCCGGCGCTGGCCAGGAGCGCAGCGATGCCGCCGCCCATGACGCCGGAGCCGATGACGGCTGCCTTTTTGATTTTTCTGACCATGATGACCTCCTGAGTCGGGAATTGTATTTCAAAATGAATGAGCATTCATTCATTTATCAAAGCGGCATTCCTCCTGTCAAGCAAAACCTTCCTGAGGTCGTGGTTTGAAAATAGTGTATTAATATAAAAGGGTTATTGGATGATCTGAAATGCATCCGTCAGAAACGAGCCCTGTCAACGAGAACGATGATGTCCAGACGTCAGCTCGAGTTTTATCCACCCGGTGGGCGAAGGCGGTTTTTCTCAGCGATATTTATTGGAATTCAACTTTAGAGATTCGTTCATAGGCTGGATATGAGGTGTTCTCCGTGCCCGGTTTCCGCCCCGTGAGCCGCGAGCTTTAGTCCCGCTTAGATGCAGCGTAGGAATAGCGGCCCGGACTGTCTGAGCGAAGCGAGTTTCCGGGCCGCCCGGAGCAAATCTTAGCGGGACTTAAGCGAAGCGGCGTGGGGCGGAAACCGGGCACGGAGAACACCGGCTTATGAAACTCGAAAGTTGAGTTGGAAAAGGTTTAGAGCGGAAACCTTCTCCTGGGAGCACCGGAGGTGAGACTCGAAAATGGAGGTGCGGAGAGGGATGTTGACGGCATCGGGCATCCACGGGCTATGGAATGGGAAAAAATGAATGGCTATTCAATTCATTTTCCCGGGCCCCCGTGGCCATGGGGCGGACGCAGATGATCTTGTCCGGTCTGGGAGGCGCCGGTCGAAAAAGGGGTCAGTCCAGCGGCGCCTGGATAACGGCGCGCACCTTCGCCATCAGCTCCGCTAGGCCGGCGTGGTCCCAGCCGCTGGTCTCCATCGGCGGATGGATGATCAGATCGGCCCTCCCGGGGAAGATGTCCAGGGTGTCGGGCGGCAGGACGGCCCGGGTGCCGCGAATGGTTACGGGAAGGATGGGGAGGCCGAGGTCCAGCGCCATTCGGAAGGCGCCCTTTTTGAACGGCCCCAGGCGGCCGCTCCGGCTCCGGGTTCCCTCGGGGAAAAAAAGAACCGAGGTTCCGCCGGTGATCTTCTTCTTCGCGGCGTTGATGGTCCGGACGGCCGCGTTCCGGTCGGCCCGGTCGATGAAGATGTGCCCGAGCTTTTCGCACGAAACGCCGATGAACGGGGTTCTCCGCAGCTCTTTTTTCATGACCCATTTGAAGTCGACCCCCAGCCATCCATAGAGAACGAAGATGTCATACTGGCTCTGGTGGTTGGAGATGACCACGTAGGATTGCTTCGGGTCGATGAACTTCCGGCCGGTGACCCGGACCAGCATGGGGGTGATCCAGCTGTTTATCCGGGCCCAGGTGACGCCGCAGAGGAGGCTGGGAATTTTGGGGTCGAGAAAGAGGCACAGGAGGACGGCGAGCCCGCCGAAGAAGATGGTAGTCACGACAATGACCGGCATTAGAATCAGCCACTTGTAGGGCTGATATAGGTGCCGCATGATGCTTCTCATGCAGGGCCCTTCCTGCTGGGAATCATTCCTGCACCGACTTTTCGCGATACTGGAGATAGATGTCCTTGAAAGACGCGTACGGATCCACCGCCGCCGCCTTGACCGATTCATAATTCCCTATATTCAGCGACAGCCAGTTGAGCCGTTCATACGTTCGGAGGAAAGGCGACAGCCCTGGAGCGATATGGGCGACGGGGTCGAGGAAGATATCCCCGGCCCTGCCTGCGGTATCCCGGAGGGTCGACGGCCCCAGGATGGGCCAGACCAGGTAGAAGCCGTTGCCGATGCCGTAGGTGCCCAGGGTCTGCCCCAGGTCCTCCTCGGGCGGTTTCTGGAGGTCGGCCTCCAGGTCGGCCGCATTCCAGAATCCGAGCCCCCCGAAAACAGTGTTGACCATAAACCGTCCCAGCTCCACGCCGGCCCGATCGGTCTTCCCCTGCAGCATGCTGCTCGCAAAGCGCACTGGTGTTTTGAGGTTGTCGTAGGCATTCTGGATGCCGGTCCGGAAAGGCCTCGGCAGGACCGACTGATAGATGACGGCGACGGGCTTCAACACCCACAGGTAGAGCTTGTCGTTGAAGTGAAATATCCCCTTGTTCACGTAATAGAGCGGGTCCGCAAGCTGGGGTGGCGGGGGCTCCTCTTCGTCCAGCGCCTCCACAAAGGCGAAGGCCTCGTCCTCCGCCGAAGCTGTTTGCTCCGCATCCTGGGACGCTGCATGGGCCATCGCGAAGGGGATGAAAAAAAGGACGGCTGCCAGGAGGGCGCAGATCCGGATCCGCAGTCTGGTCTGTTTTGGTATCATGGTCATTTCGCTGTCTGAAGAAGGTTCGAATCGACGAACGCCAGGGTCATGCCTATGCATTGGGCTGCCCGCTCTTCTTTTCCTCCAGCGCTTTTTGGCGGATGCGCTGGATTAGCTCCTCGGGGGAATCCTTGGCGAGGATGCTCTTAAACTGGGTTCGATAGTTCTTGATGAGGCTGATCCCCTCGACGTTGATGTCGTAGATCCGCCATTTTCCACGGCTGAGAACGACCTTGTAGTCCATGGGGATTTCGGTCTGCTGCCGGAGGATCTTGCTCTTGACGATGGCCTGCTTGTCGGTGAGGATGTCCTGCTCGAGGAAGACGACCTCCTCGTCCCGGAACTGGCCCTGAATCTTGTTCAGGTAATTGTGCTTGAGCAGCTCGGTGAACGCCTCGGTGAACTCATCCTGCTGTTTGGGGGTAAAGGACCGCCATTCCCGTGCCAACGCCCTCATGGAGATGATCCGGAAATCGAAGATGTCGTGGATCAGCTCCCAGATTTTTTCGCGCTGTTCGTCGTATTTGGATGGGCTGTTGTAGGCCGGGTCTTTCAGCAGGGCCACGCCTCTTTCGATGGGGCCCCGAATGTCGTCCAGCGGTTTGGACTGGGCGCCGGTGGCCGGCGCATGGAGGCTTAAGCACAATATGACGACAACAGAGAGCACTCTGATCATTATGGTCTCCTTTTTTTTTATAATTTACTCAACTTTCGAGTTTCGTAGGCCGGAGTTCACCTCATAACAGTAACCATCGTATGATGAATCTCGAAAGTTGAGTAATGCATAATTCCGGGGTCCGGAAGGAAAAATTTCATTCATCAACGGCGATGTCCGTTCGCCATGCCATGGGGATGACGGTTCTCAGTCCTCTGAGACGCCGCCGAAAACATATTTGCCGATCAACTCCTCGATATCGATGGGAGATTCGGTCTCAATGATCAGGCCGCCCGGGGGGATGATCGTATCCGATCCACCGGGGAGCATCCTAATATACTTGTCCCCGATGAGTCCAGCGGTTTTGACCGAAGCGATCACATCATCCCTGAGCTCGACTTCCCGCTTGATTTTCATCTGGACGAGGGCCTCCATCCGGTCGAGGTCGAGGGTGATCTCGTCCACCTTGCCGATCTCCACACCTGAAATCACCACCTCGGCCCCTTTTTTCAGGCCTGCCACCGACTGGAAGCGGGCGGTGACGGTATAGTAGTCGCTCCCGATCCATTCCATTTTACCCAGCTTGATGGTCAGATACCCCACGCAGAGGATGCCGATAACGAAGAAAATGCCGACGGCAGTCTCGACAGTGCCTTTTTTCATATTGCCTCCATGGCCCTAGCAGACCTTGAATTCGTAGAAGATGTTTTTCGCCGACTCCGCAGCAGAGATGAGCTTGGCAATGGGCTGGTCCAGCTCCGCCTCGGCCATCCCTGCGCTGACGGAAAAGCAGAATCCCGGATAGGCCTGGATCTCCAGGTGGCCTTCCGATTTAAATGATTCGGCCATCTGATGGCAGAGCTCCTCGGCCTGGGTTCTGTCGGTCCGCGGCAGCAGGAGCATGATCTTGTTCATGCCGAGCCGCGAGCAGATGTCCGTAATCCGCAGGTGCTCCTGAACCCGCCGGGCAAAACGCTTGAAGGAGGCCTGCTGTGCTTCGTAGCCGGCCATCTTTTTGACCACGTCCAGGTTTTCGATGGTCAGTATGACGACGGTGAACACGCTCTTGTGGGCCCGCATCCGGGCCATCTCCTGCTGGTAGCGCCGTTCGCCCTGGGGCTGGGGCGGCAGGCCCGTCAGCTCGTCATGGCGGCTCTCCTGGCCCATGATAAACTGCTGGATGATGGGGTTGTTGGAGCGCTGAATCTCCTCTGCGCCCCCTTCGAAAATGATTTTTCCCTCGTCGAGCATGGCGATGCGCTGGGAGATGTAGAAAATATCCGGGATTTCGTGGCTGACGATGACGCCGGTGAAGCCGAAACGCCGCTGATAGTCGGATATCATGCTGTGCACCGCGTTCTTGCGGACGGGATCGAGGCCGGTGGTCGGCTCGTCAAAAAGGATGATTTGGGGTTCCGTGATCAGGGCCCGGGCCAGGGCCACCCGTTTTTTCATGCCGCCGGAGAGCTGGGAGGGGTATTCGCCGTCGATGTCGTTGAGGTCGAGCTGCTGCATCTTGCTCCGCACCCGCTCCCGGATCTCCTTTTTCGGCACCCGGGTTTTTTCCTTCAGGGGAAGCGCGATGTTTTCAAAGACGGTCATGGAGTCGAACAGGGCGGTCTCCTGGAACATATAGCTGAACTTTTGCTTCAGGGCCGACCGCTCGGCCTTTTTCATCTGCGCGATGGGGGTGCCCTTGAAGAGGATGGCGCCCCGGTCCTCTTCGATCAGTCCGATGATGTGCTTGAGCAGGACGCTCTTGCCCTCTCCGCTTTTGCCGATGATGGTGGTGATCTCTCCCTCGAAGATGCTGAGGGAGACCCCGTTCAGCACGGTGTTGTCGCCAAAGGACTTATAGACATCCTGGAGTTGAATCAGAGGTTCTCGCATCATTCCTACATCAAAAAGGAGGTTAACACATAGTCGGTTGCAAGGATGAGGACGGACGAGATGACCACCGCCGAGGTGGTGGCGAAGCTGACGCCCTTGGCGCCGAACCCTTCTTTGCGGGTGTGGGTGTAGTATCCCTGAAAACAGCAGATGGTGACGACGACGGCGCCGAAGACGAGCGCCTTGATGAAGCCGCCGTTGATGTCGACCATCTGGACGCTGTATTCGACCCGATAGAAATAGATGCCCGGGCTGATGCCCAGGAGCAGGGACCCGGTGAGGTAGCCCCCGAAAATGCCGATGGCGTCGAAGATGGCGGTCAGAAGGGGAAAGCTGACAAAGGCCGCCGCGAGTCTGGGGCTGAAGAGAAAGCGGATGGAATGGATGCCCATGGTCTCCAGCGCGTCGATCTGCTCGGAGATGCGCATGATGCCGATCTCCGCTGCCATGGCGGAGCCGGCGCGACCGGTGATCATGATGGCTGTGAGGACCGGTCCGAGTTCGCGAATGAGGGTCAGGGCCACCATGGTGCCCAGAATCCCTTCGGACCCGAACTTGACCAGGGTATAGTATCCCTGAAACCCCAGCACCATGCCGGTGAAGGCCCCGGTCAGACAGATCACGAGGACGGATTTCATGCCGATGAAATAGAGCTGTTCGATGAATTTGGCAAACTGGGGCGGGTACGAAAAGATGTGGCGCAGCCCCTTCAGGAAGAAGATGGCCAGCCGGCCCAGCTCCTGAACGATGAAAAGGATCCTTATGCCCACGGTTTCGAAGGGCTTTCTGATTGAAGCGAGCCGGTCCATGGAGACTGTCCTGATGGTTGGAATGGATGAAGAAGGCCGGTTTTGAGTGCCGAGATATAGTGCGATCCTGACGGATGTGTCAAGCAACTATTCCCCAAAAAGAAAGACCGAGGGCTTCGCCTCGGCCTGGCTGCGCTTTTCAGGGATTGGATGCCGGTGTCGCCAGCAGCCTAGGAGGGAAGCTTGGCCCCGACCGCCCTGCCATAGTCCTGGCAGGCCTTGGTCCCGTCAGCGGTGTCGACGATCGCCTCTTTCAGGCTCAGTGCGCCCAGGTCCGTCATGTCCATCTTGTAGACGAATTCCATGGTGTCGTAGATCATGGGGGCTGCTTCACCGCTGTGGGTGTAAGGGCCGAATGCGCCGCCCATCTTTCCGGTAAGATTGAGGTTCTCGGCCAGGAAAAGAAAGGTCTTCATGCCGGCGGTCATGTCTCGGTGGTAGGTCGGGCAGCCGAAGACGTAGGCATCGTAGCTCTCCAGGTCTTCCGGCTTCTTGAATTCGGAAATTTTCCGGAGTTCGGCGTCATGCCCCGCGATGCGGACGCCTTCAGCAATGAATTCCGCCATTTTCTGGGTTTTTCCTGTTCTGCTCGCATAAGCAACCAGCACTTTTTTCATGGACGAACCTTCCTTTCTGTGTGGGGTTCCTGAACGACTACAGGGGTACAGATCATTGTATGACGATCGTTACTCCAGTGCGATGCGGTATGCCACGCGGCGGCCGCGCTTGGGGTGGGGAACATCCTGGCCGTCAAGAATGCCGCCCTGCATGGTCCCGCAACTTTAAGACATATCCTTGCACATGTCAATCGAGAGATGGCATTGCCGGCACGGCGGCAGGCCGCCGCAGAGGCGGCATAAAAAAGGGGGGCTTGATCCCAAGCCCCCCGGGGGTCTATCTCAGCGCAACGGCCGGCCGGAAGATTACGCCTCCAGCTTCTGGCGGTCGGCGAAGTCCATCATGACGCGCTCCCTGGCCTTGTCGATGCCCAGGGCCTTGCGTTTCTTGTCGATGTGCTCGATCATCAGCTTGGCCATCTCGTAGGGATCGGCGGCAAAGCCCCATTTGCCGAGGTCGTAGTTGTCTTCCAGTTCTTCAAAGAGAAGCTTTTTGAACTTGGTGTTATCGACGATGGGGAAGGTAACGCCGAAGACCGTATAGACGCCGGAGCTGACGAAGTAGTGGCCGATGCTGATGGCCTTTTCACTCATCCACTCGGGCGCCGCGCCGGCAACGGGCAGATCGGAGATGCTCTCGCCCAGGCCGCCGGTCTTGACCATCTCGGCGCAGGCGATGAGAATGCGGCTGTTGTCCACGCAGGAGCCGAGGCCGAGGACCGGCGGCATGCCCACGGTCTCACAGACCTCGCTCAGGCCCGGGCCGGCGAGATGGGCGGCCTCGGGGGTCAGCAGACCGGCCTTGGCCAGGGAAATCTGGGAGCACCCGGTCTGGACGACCAGTACGTCGTTCCGGATCAGCTCCTTGACCATTTCCACATGGACCCAGTCGTGCTTGACGCGCGGGTTGGTGCAGCCGACGACGCCGGCCACGCCGCGGATCCGGCCGTTGATGATGTTGTCGTTGAGCGGGGTGTAGGAGCCCCGGAAGCTGCCGCCGAGCATGTAGTTGATGTACTCGTGGGAGAAGCCGTGGATGCCCATGTTGCGCATCTTGGGGATCTCGATGGGTTTGTTGCGGCTCTTGAAGCGGCTGATGGCCTTGATCACCATCTCGTCCGTGCACTCGCTGGGCCGGGTCTCATTGAACTGGACGTGCTCGGCGCCTTCGATGTGGCAGCGGTAGTTGGTGGTGAAGAGCCTCGTGCCGTAGCATTCGGCCACCTTTGCCAGCCCCTGCTTGATGCACTGGACGTCGACGACCATGGCATCCACGGCACCGGTGACGATGACCGCCTCGGTGGACATGAAGTTGCCGGCGTGGGGGACGCCGTGGCGGGACATCATCTCCGCGCCGGAGCAGCACATGCCGGCGAGGTTGATGCCCTTGGCGCCGGCATCCTTGGCCGCCTGGATCAGCGTCGGCTCATTGACGGAGACGAGCATCGACTCGAACATGTTGGGCTCGTGGCCGTGGACGATGATGTTGACGTGGTCCTCTTTGAGAACGCCCATGTTGACCTCGACCGCCACCGGCTTGGGGGTGCCGAAGAGGATGTCGGAGATCTCGGTGGCCACCATGGAGCCGCCCCAGCCATCGGAGAGGGCGGTCCGGCTGCACTGCCTGTTGATATTCTCGTAGTGCTGGTCCACACCCATGTGGGTCCGATGCATGAGCTCCATGATTTCGCGCATGGCGCCCCGGGGCACCATGTCGTTTTTCCGCCAGATCTCCAGGGTTTTTTCGGGAACGCGGCTGGCAAAGGGGATTTCCCCCTCGACCTGGGTGTAGGTTCTCTCCAGCTCGCTGTAAAGCTCTTTGGCGATATCTTCAGGGGTGCGCCCCTCCACCTCGATGCCGACGGACGAGGCGACCTGTTCCAGCTTCTGGACGTCCTTGATGGAATATTCCGGCGCATGGCCGTTGACGACCTCGCGAAACAGGTCCAGCATGCCCATGCCGTGGTCGGTGTGGGCGGCCGCACCGGAGGCCACCATGCGGGCAAAGTTCCGGGCCATGATGGTGTCGATGGTCGCGCCGCAGACGCCGACCTTGCCGTAGGGATCCTTGGCGTTGAGGCGGCAGGGGCCCATGGAGCAGTGCTTGCAGCAGGCGGAGTCCGCGCCGATGGGGCAGGCCTTCATGGTCGCCGCCCGGTCGAAAGCGGTTTCGACGCCGTCCCGTTTCGCCTTATCGAGCATCTGGATGGTGGCGTCACAGATGGAAATGTCCCGGAGGTTTACGGGGGCCTCGATAGTCTTTTTGGTTTTTTTCTCTGCCATGTGTTCTCCCTTCGTGGAAAGATTATGAGAGGTTTCTTTTTTGCTTTGCTGCCGTTTCGATCGAATTTCTTGAGCCAGGAATGATTAGAAATAGATTGAAATTACAACAGCTTAGATCTTATTAGTAATTGTTACTAACAAATTTACGATATCCCGACAGCTTTGTCAATCAATATTTTGACAATATTAATAGCAGCTAAGAAATCATCCCGGTGCGTCGGTATGGGCTTGACAGGGGGCCCGGGATTGTCGGATATAGGCACCCAAACCATTCCATGAAAGGAAGCCAGCGCTGCTCGTGCAGGTTTTTTTGGGCCGCTGAGATGCTGAAACGATATTCCACCAACTGGCCTGAAGACTTCTCCGCCGCCGCCGCCGGGCTGCTGATGACCGCTGCCTGCCCCGATATCGATATGGGGTGGATCGCCTGGTTCGCCCTGGTGCCCTTGCTGCATTCATTGCGGCGCGCCGCAGCCGGCGATGCATTCCGCCGGGGCATGGTGGCCGGAATGGCGCATTACCTGACCCTGATCTACTGGATCGTTCACACCATGCGGGTATACGGGGGCCTCCCCTGGCACCTCGCCGTACCGCCGCTCTTTCTGCTCACCGCCTACCTTTCCCTCTATGTCGGGCTCTTTGCCCTCCTCTGGTCTCGGCTGCAGCACAGCGCCGCGGCGATGCTGCTTGCGGCGCCGGTTTTCTGGACCGGCCTGGAGTACCTGCGGTCGTTCCTTCTGTCCGGATTTCCCTGGGCGCTGGTGGGGTATTCACAGCACCGTTATTTGCATCTGATTCAGATTTCGGATATATTCGGAGTCTATGGGGTCTCCTTTGTCGTCGTCCTCTGCAACGCCGGGCTCTTCATGGCGGTCCCCGCCCTCGCGGGGGGGCGCCGGCAGGGCTTCCGGGTGCGGCGCCGGCATGCAGCGGCAGGGCTTCTGACAGTATTCGCCGCTGTTGCCGGCATATGGATCTACGGCGTCTTCCGCATCCAGGATACCGACCGGCGTGCGGCGGCGGCGCCGGCGATTCGAGCCGCGGTGGTTCAGGGAAACATCGACCAGATGGTCAAGTGGGATCCCGCCCACCAGGAGGGGACCATCGACAAATACCTGGCCCTCTCCCGGGGCATCGATCCCCCCGCGGACCTCGTGGTCTGGCCGGAGACGGCCGTTCCCTTCTATCTCATGAGCGATAGGGCCCTGACCAGGAAGGTGCTGGACGGCATCCGGGAGACCGGCGCCCATTTCGTCATCGGGAGCCCGTCATTTGAACGGACGGAGACGGGCATCGACTTTTTCAACAGCGCTTATCTCATGACGCCCGACGGCCGGCCTGCCGGCCGATACGATAAGGTCCACCTGGTGCCCTTCGGGGAATATGTTCCCCTTCAGCAGTGGCTCCCCTTCGTCCGGAAGCTGGTCGCCCACGTCGGTGATTTCAAAACCGGGGAAAAAGGGGAAACCCTCCCGATGGCAGGCCGCCGGATACGCGGGCGGTCCGAAGGGGGAACAAGTCTTCGGATCGGGGTGCTGATCTGCTATGAGATCATTTTCCCGGACCTGTCGCGCGCGGCGGCGGCCAACGGTGCCGGGCTGCTCGTCAATGTCACCAACGATGCCTGGTACGGCAGGAGCAGCGCCCCCTACCAGCATTTCTCCATGGCCGTGTTTCGGGCGGTGGAGAACAAGCGGGCGCTGGTCCGGTCGGCCAACACCGGCATCAGCGGCTTCATCGACCCCGTCGGCCGGGTTGGGGGGGCGACACCCCTGTTCGTCGATGCTGCGGCGGCACAAAGCGTGCCCGTTCTGACGGAGAAAACCGTTTACACCCGGACAGGGGACTGGTTTGCGGCGTCCTGTCTCGGGATGACCATCATTATTACATTGTGGCTTTTTTTCAGGAGGAGGGAATCATGAACATCGATGTGAAACAGACGATCAGGGAAATGGAGGCCAAACTCGGACAGCTGCGGGAGTATCTTTGACCTGGCGGGAAAGGAAAAGCGGCTGGAAGAGATCGAAAAGCTCAGTGCCGAAGCGGGGTTCTGGGACCACCCCGACAAGAGCAAGCTGATCCTGAAGGAGCGAACCTCGATTGCGAACAAAGTCGACAAGTTCAAGAAGCTGGCGACCGACCTGGAGGAGGGGGAGCTGCTCCTGGACATGGCCATCGAGGAGGGAGACCCGGAGACCGAGGCCGAGGCTGAAAGGGATATCCATGCCCTTGAACGCCGCCTGAAAAGCTTCTCCCTTGACCTCATGCTCGACGGGGAGAATGACGAGAACAACGCCATTGTCTCCATCAATGCCGGCGCCGGGGGAACCGAGGCCCAGGACTGGGCGGAGATGCTCTTCCGGATGTACGCCCGGTGGGTGGAGCGAAAAGGCTACAAAAGCGAGATCATCGATTTTCAGCCCGGTGACGAGGCCGGCATCAAGAGCGTCACCTTCACAGCCGAGGGCAGCTATGCCTATGGCTATCTCAAGTCCGAGAAGGGCATCCACCGCCTGGTGCGGATCTCGCCCTTCAACGCCGGCGGCAAGCGCCACACCTCGTTCGCGTCGGTCTTTGTTTTCCCCGAGCTGGATAACGAGATCGTGGTCGACATCGATGAAAAGGATCTTCGCATCGATGTCTATCGCGCCAGCGGCGCCGGCGGCCAGCACGTCAACAAGACGAGCAGCGCCGTAAGACTCACCCACCTTCCCACGGGGATCGTGGTTCAGTGCCAGCAGGAAAAATCCCAGCACCGAAACAAGGATCTGGCCATGAAGGTCCTGCGCTCCCGGCTCTATGAGCACGAAAAGCGGAAGCAGGACGAGAAAATCCAGGAGATGACCGCCGGAAAGGACGAGATCGCCTGGGGGAACCAGATCCGCTCCTACGTGCTCCAGCCCTACCAGATGGTCAAGGATCACCGGATCGGACTGGATGTCGGCAATGTAAACGCCGTTCTGGACGGTGATATCGACGTCTTCATCGAAGGGGTGCTGCTGAGCCATGAAGGATAGCCGGCCAGGACCCCTTGCAGCGCCCTGCCCGGGATCCCGGGCAGGGGCGGCCTGCCGGTCGATGGATCCCTACGGTCTGATCGCCGAGTTTTACCCGCCCGGCACCCGTTGCCACCGGATCCTGATCCGCCACGGCGAGCAGGTCGCCGAAAAGGCGCTGGCCGTGGCGGAACGGCTTCCCGCCGGCGCCATTGACACGGCCTTCCTCAACGAGGCGGCCCTTGTCCATGACATCGGCATCTTTCGGACGCGGGCCTCCGGCATCGGCTGTACGGGCAGCTATCCCTACGTCTGCCACGGGTATCTGGGCCGGGAAATCCTCGACCGGAAAGGGCTGCACCGCCATGCCCTGGTGTGCGAGCGGCATGTGGGCGTCGGGATCTCCGCAGCGGACATCGTCTCCCAGGGGCTGCCCCTTCCGCTGCGGGAGATGCGCCCCGTCACCCTTGAGGAGGAGATCATCGCCTACGCGGACAAGTTCTATTCCAAAGGGCGCGGTGAGGAGGAGAAGACGGTGCCGGAGATTCTCCAGCGCCTGGCGAGATTCGGTGCGGACAAGGCCGCGGTGTTTCGGTCCTGGGCGCACCGGTTCGATGGATACGATACTGCGGACCTCGCGCTGTAGAAGCCTATTGGGCCATGACCCGGTTCCGGAGAGTGCCGATGCCGGAGATGCGGCATTCCACCGTGCTGCCCGCCGCCAGCGTGACGGGCGGATCCCGAAAAATGCCGACCCCGGAGGGGGTTCCCGTCGAGACGATATCCCCGGGCCAGAGGGTGATGTCCCGGCTGATGTAGGCGATGATGGCAGGAATGTCGAAGATGAGGTCGCGGGTGCTGCCGGTCTGCATGACCCGGCCGTCGACGCGGGCCTCCAGGCGCAGGTCGCCGATGTCCTGGATCTCGTCGGGGGTCACGAGGGCCGGACCCAGGGGGGCGAAGGTGTC
>CAJXSB010000031.1 GCA_913060435.1 uncultured Desulfococcus sp. | reverse complement strand
CGCGAAGAGCTGGCCGATGGAGGCGCCGGTAAGAAATCCAAAGATGATCATGGGGATCGACGGGGGGATGACCACGCCGATGGCCCCGCCCGAGGCCTGGACCGCCGCAGCGAAATCGGAGTCGTAACCGGACTTCTTCATGGCCGGGATCAGGATGGCGCCCACGGCCGCCGCATCGGCCGCCGCCGACCCCGAGATGCCCGCAAAGAACATGGCCGATACGATGGTCACCGCCGCCAGCCCCCCGGGAAGCCACCCCACCAGGGCGTTGGCAAAGTCGATGATCCGCCGGCTGATGCCCCCCTGCTCCATGATCACCCCTGCATACATGAAAAGCGGCACCGCCATGAGGTGAAAAGAGTCCGTGCCGCCGAACATCCGCTGGACCACCATCATCAGGGAAAAGTCCCCCTGAGCCATGATGGCGACGATGGACGCGACCCCGATGGCCACAGCGATGGGCGCGTTGAGAGCAAAGAGAAAAACGAGTGAAAGGATCAGAAGGACGGTGCTCATGGCGTGCGGCGCCCTTTCCATGCAGCGGCCGCGAGCGCAAGGGCGTGGACCATAAAAATCACCCCGCTGGCGGGAATGATGCTGAAGAGGATCCACTTGGGCAGGGAGAGGGCGGGGGAGATCTGGAGGCGCACGAAATAGGCGAACCGGCAGCCATAAACGATCATGACGCCGAACAGCAGCATGGACGCGGCGTGAACGGCCACCGCGGCGGCTCGCTGCATCGAAGGCGGCATCCGGGCCCAGAGGATGTCGACCCCCGGATGCACACCGCGGCGGTAGGCCGATGATGCCCCCAGGAAGGTCAGCCAGACCAGCAGATAGCGGGCCAGCTCCTCGGACCAGAAAAGGGAGTGGTTCAGCACATAGCGGGAGAAGACCTGGGCGGCGACAATGGCCGCCATGACGATCCCGAGGGCGGCCAAGAGCCATTCGACGCCCCGGTTGAGGCGTCGGCTGAGGGTCTCTATCATGCTCATGGATCCCCTGTCATCCTCCGGCGACCGCCGCCGTAAAGCCAAGGTTCACCGGGCAGCGGCGCCCCCGGCTATCGCGTGGCCGCAAGCATCTTGGCCAGCAGGGCCTGGACTCTGGGCTCCTGGTAGAGTTCCATCTCCTTGAGCCCCGCGGTTTTGTCCCGGAATGAGGCGATATCGGGCTTCTCCTCGACCTGCATGCCCTTCTCCTTGAGCAGCCGGAGCCGTTCGGCGTCCTTGGCACGGTTGTCCGCCCGCTGAGAAACGGCCGCGTCCCGCATCGCCGTTTCGATCATCCCCTGCATTTCGGGCGCCAGGGTCTGCCACCACTTCAGCGAAGCGACATCGATGTGGGGCGAGTAGACGTGGCGGGTCATGGTCATGTACTTCTGGATTTCATAGAACTTGTAGACCTCCAGGACCCAGAGGGGATTCTCCTGACCGTCGATGACGCCCTGCTCGAGTTCCGTGTAGATGGGCCAGGGCATGGGGGTGGGGTTGGCGCCCAGGGCCTGCCAGACGGCCTTGTGGAGGGCCGATGCCATGACGCGGATCTTGAGGCCCGCCACATCGGCGGAACTCCGGACCGGGCGGCGGCTGTTGGTCAAATTCCGGAAGCCGTTCTCGGAAAAGCAGAGCCCCTTGAAACCGGAGCTCTCGAGGCTCGAAAGAATCTCCTGCCCCAGGGGACCGTCGAGGACGGCGTCGGCCTGGGCGTTGTCCTTAAATAAGAACGGGTAGTTGACGACCCGGACAATGGGGTCGAAGGTGTCAAAAGGGCCGGCCGTGATGACACCCATCTCCACCGTGCCCATCTGGATCTGCTGCAGTATCTCGGTTTCATTGCCCAGGGAGGCGCTGTGGAAAATCTTGACTGCCACGTCGCCGCCGGAGCGTTCCTCGAGCAGGGCCTTGAATTTCTCCGCGACAATGTTCTGGGCGGAGCCGGGTTTGGTAACCACCCCCAGCTTGATGGTCATGGCGGCCATGGCCGGCGCGGCCAGCAGAACCAAGGCGATGACGGTACTCCAGGCGACCCCTCTTCTCATTCCTGCCTCCTCTCGGTAGCCGTTTTTCCATCGCTTCGGCGCCCCCAAACAGCGCCGAAGCATCGGAAAACCGCATTCTCCACTTTCGAGCTTCATCAGACGTTGGTCTCCGGATCCGGAGACCAACTCTATCTATCGCGTAAACGAAACTCGAAAGTAGCGCTCATTTTTTTCAATACCGCTTCAGCGGAGCGACCTGACCGACGCGAGGACCTCATCATAGTCAGGTTCGCTGGCGATCTCCTTCACGGTCTGAACATACCGGACCACGCCGTCGCGGTCGACCACGAACAAGGCCCTGGCCAGCAGCCGCACCCCCTGGATCAGGACGCCGTAGGCTTCGCCGAACGCCGCCGTGCGGTGGTCCGAAAGGGTGACGACCCGGTCGACCCCGGCAGCGCCGCACCATCGGGTCTGGGCAAACGGCAGGTCCATGCTCACGGTGACGATGGCCACGTCGTCGCCCAGGGAAGCCGCCTCCGTATTGAAGCGTCGCGTCTCCATGTCACAGACGGGGGTATCGAGGGAAGGCACCGACGAGATCACCAGAATCTTCCCCCGATAGTCGGAAAGCCTGGCAGCGGAAAGATCCGTGGCGGTCAACTCGACGTCCGGCGCTTTGTCGCCTTCCTTGATTTCCCTGCCAAGCAGGGTGACTGGGTTTCCCTTCATGGTCACAATTCCAGTACGCTCCTCCATATCACACCTCTCTTTCGTCTTCCGTTGCGTGGGCGGCATCCGCCAACAGTTTCCGGACCAGCTCGGTCAGGGGCGGCGACAGGGGCTTCCATCCCTTCTGGAGCGCTCCCTCGTCCCGCCAGGTGAACGTGGCTTCGTCAAAACGCTCCTCGCAGGGATACAGGACCCCCTCCCCTGGAGGGGTCGCCTCGTAGTGCTCGATCCATACCATCCGTTCCGGATCGATGCCGAACTCCCCCACCACCTTGGTGGCGATGTGGCTGGCGCAGCTCTTGACCGACATCTGGTTCGGAGTCCAGGCCGGCTCCCGGGGGATGTCCGAAACGACCACGATAATGGGCCTCATGTGGGCGACCCGGCGCTGACGGCCCGCCCCATCGTTCCTGTCAAGATCAAAAATCTTCAACCGGCACTTGCCACTGCCCAGGTTGAGTCTGCCGCCCCACCCCTCCCAGGAGTAGATACCGTCATATATCAACATGATCTTTCCTTTTGCCGGAATTTCCGGTTTGGCCGCATCGATATCGTCTTTTGGCCACGCCTCGATCCGCAGCAGCCGGGGAAGGTCCGAATGGATCCGGTGGGCTGAGGTAAAGATCCGGACGATTCCCCGGCATTCGCTGCCGCCCGGGCGACCGCGCTGAGGTAGTCTGGTGAATATATGGAATCATAATGAGCCACCGCTTATATGTCAAATGCTAATCCGCAGCTCCATGCATCCATGCGGCGGAAATTGGCCACCCTCCGGTGAATTTTCAATCCGCAGGAGCGCTATTCGTGCTCTCCATCACGGGTGCATACCAAACAAACATAAAAATATCAGAATATTGAAATCATCAAACCGTGGCGGCACACATATTGCTTCTACATTCGCCCAAGTGGAACTGCCACATTCAATGACTAACCCAGTTGAGGAGGAAAAACATGAAGCGTACATGGATCAATGCAGCAGGAATCTTTGCTTTTCTGATGGTGACAATGGTATTTGCCGGGGATTCTTATGCGCTGAAAAAACGGATGGTATTCGGCGGCGGACCCGCCGGCGGGACCTTCCAGGTCGTGGCCAACGCCATTCAGGTCTACAAACCGGTGAAGGAAATCGAAAACTTCAGCGTCCGGGCCCAGTCCTCGGGCGGATCGGTCGAAAATCTCCGGAAGGTCAACAGCGGCAGAATGCAGTTCGGCGTCTGCTACTCCGGTCATGTCTACCTCGGCCGCAACGGCATGATGAAAAACGACACCAACAAATATGAAGACGTCATGGCCGTTGCCTATCTCTACGGTGCACCCGCCCAGCTGGTGGTCCGCGCCGATTCCGGCATCAAGAGCGTCAAAGACCTGGAGGGCAAGAAGGTCGGTGTGGGGAACGCCGGCTCCGGCGCCTTCGCCAACTGCGAGCTCTTCTTCACCCACATGGGGGTCTGGGAAAAGATCGAGCGGAACGCCATGGGGTACAACGACGCGGCCGCCGCCTTCGGCAACAACCAGCTCGACGCCTTCTGGCTCTTCACCGCCTTTCCCAGCGGCGCGGTGATCATGGCGGCCCAGACCAACGACATCGCCATGGTCGACCTGAACGCGGATGCCGAAGCCTCGGGTTTCTACAAAAAATATCCCTACTTCGCCAAGCTGGCCATCCCCGCCGGCACCTACAAGGGCGTGGAAACGGACGTCCCCTCCTTCCAGGACTCCACCCTCATGGTGGCCAACAGCAAGGTCCCGGAAGAGGTCGTCTACGAGCTTCTGTCCGTCATTTTCACCCCCGAAGGTCTCAAGCACATGGTTGCCCAGAAGAAGACCTTCAAGGAGATGAGCATTGAAAACGGGGCCAAGGGGATCGTCACTCCGATGCACCCCGGCGCCGAAAAATTCTGGAAGGAAAAAGGCGTGCTCAAGTAATCCGGCATCCCAATGAAACAGGATGCAAGGCGGCGCCGGCCGGTTCGGCGCCGCCCGGCACATACTGTCCACGGGGCGGTGCGCCATTTGCAGCGCACCTCCCCTGCCGTCCCGTTCCAGCGCCAATGCCATGCCGCCTTTCAGATAATGATTTTGACGGGCCGGATCCTGAACGCCCTGCCGGCCATCCACCGACCGTCGCGCGGCAGCGCCGCCGAAGCCCTTATCTGAGCGGCTGCAACGCCATACAACCTTACCCCCAATAGAAGAGGTCCAACCGTGTACGAAAAACTGAACGCCATCGAACAAAAGATTTTCGATAGCCTGTCGGTGTTCCTGGTGCTGTTCTACTCCTACTCGGCGGTCATCCAGCCCGCCTCCACCCAGTATCACCGGGGCATTTACGTGATCGTCACCTACGTGCTGATCTTTCTGCTCTACCAGTCGAAGTCCAGGATCCTCCGGATCGTGGACTACGCGCTGATCCTGATGTCCATCATCACCGTGGGCTACTGGATCCTCAACTTCGAGGCCATCAACTACCGGACCGGCGCCGAGACGCCCCTCGACACCTGGATCGCCATGGTCGGCGTGCTCATCGGCATCGAGCTGGCCCGCCGCGTGGTGGGCACCGTCTTCGTCATCATCGGTGTTCTCATGCTGGCCTACGGCGTCTACGGCCCCTACATGCCCGAGCTCTTCGCCCATGCCGGCGACACTTTTCCGGCGCTCTGCACGAGCATCTTCTACCGGAGCGACGGCGTCTTCGGCATCATGGCCAACGTCCTGGCCACCTACGTGGTGCTCTTCGTCCTGTTCGGGGCGTTTCTGGAAAAATGCGGGGCACAGAAATTCTTCATGGATTTTCCCCTGGCGGCGGTGGGCCACAAGATCGGCGGCCCGGGCAAGGTCTCGGTGATCGCCAGCGGCCTGTTCGGCTCCATTTCGGGCAGCGCCATCGCCAATACCGTCTCCACGGGGACGTTCACCATTCCGCTGATGAAGCGGGCCGGCTTCCGGCCGCACATCGCCGGCGGCATCGAGCCGGCCGCCTCCATCGGGGGCATGTTCATGCCCCCCATCATGGGCGCCGGCGGCTTCATCATGGCCGAACTGACGGGCGTGCCCTACTCCCGGATCATGCTGGTGGCCATCTTTCCCGCCCTTATGTACTTCTTCAGCGTCTTCGTCATGGTCCACTACGAGGCCAAAATGCACAACGTGGTTGGCGAAAGGTCCGAAAGGAACGCCTGGGAGATCCTCAAAGGAGAATGGGAATACACCCTGCCCCTCGTGGTCATCACCATCTTTATGCTCACCGGCTACTCTCCCGGCTTCTCGGCCATTCTTGGCCTGGCCTCCTGCATCGTCATCAGCTTCAAGATGAAAGAGACCCGCATCGACCCGACCCTGGCCATCATCATGGGCGTCATCCTGGCCGGCGCCCTTACCACGATCTTCGTCAACAAGATGGTCGGCTGGACCTGGATCGAGGCCAATACCGCAAAGGATATCAAGGGGTTCCTTTCGGATAACAACATGATCATTTTTGCCCTTCTGGCCAGCGTCATCTACGGCTGGTTCCGGAAGGATTCCAGCGATGAGGTCCGGCGGCAGCTCAAGAACTTTGTCATCGCCTCCCGTGCCGGCACCGAGTCGAGTCTCAAGATCGGCGCCACCGTCGGGGTCATTGGCATCATCATCGGTGTGCTCACTTTCAGCGGCCTGGTCCTGACCTTCGCCGACATCGTCATCGAGCTGGCGGGCGGCTCCCTGATTCTGACCATCTTCCTGATTGCGCTGGCATCCCTGGTGCTCGGCATGGGCGTTCCCGTGACCGCCGCCTATCTCATCACCGCCGTGGTGGCCGTACCGGCCCTCACCCACCTCGGTGTCAACGAGATCGCCGCCCACATGATCGTCTACTGGCTCTCCCAGGACTCCAACATCACGCCGCCGGTCTGCATCGCCGCATTTGCCGGCGCGACCATTGCCGGAGCCAATATGTGGCGGACAGCCTTTGCATCCTTCAAATTTGCCAAGTTCCTCTACCTGGGGCCTTTCCTGTTCGGCTACGTTCCGGGCTTCTCCCTTGACGGTTCCGCCACGGATATCATAAAAGCCTTTGCCCTGATCATTGTGGGGACCTATATTTACGCTTATCTTTTGAGCGGTATCTGGATCAAGAGCATCCGGCGCTTCTTCGGGAAGGCTTCGACGGCCGCCGTCTAATGCCGCACCGTGGCCGGGCGGTCTCCGGATCGCCGCAACGCAAACATTCAAGATGAAGGAAAAGAGATGCTACTACCCAAAATCAAAGTCAAGCGGATCCTCTACGCCACGGATCTGTCCGAGGCCGCGCGATACGCGCTTGCCCATGCCGTAAGCCTCGCCGACACCTACCGGGCCGAGCTGACCATCCTCCATGTCCTCGCGGAGGACCCGAGGCTGGACGCCGGCATCGTCGGGCACATCGGCCATGAGAAATGGGAAGAAATCAAACAGCGGAACGTTCAGGAGGCCCAGAGCGCCCTCATCGGCAAGCGCCGGGACAATCTGGCCATCAAGGAGGCCCTGGACGAATTCTGCAAAACCATGCAGGAGGATATCGGCGAACAGCGCCTTGTCATGGACGAAACCCTGGTCCTGAGAGGAAACCCTGTGGACGAGATTGTCCGGGTGGCGGAGGAAAAGGACTGCGACCTGATCGTGATGGGTTCCTACGGCCACACGGGGCTGGCCGGCGCCATCATGGGCAGCACGGCACAGCGGGTGCTGCGGCGCTCCAAAAGACCGGTGCTGGTGGTGCACCTGCCCGAGGAGGGATAAACGAACACAAACGCCGGCAGGCCCCGTCGGAGTCGGCGGGGCCTGCCGGCGTGTTCGGCGGCTGGCGCCTTATTCGAGCATGCTGGGGGGCGCTTCACATACATCCGCCGGTGAACGCTTCATCTCCACCAGATGGGCCGCCGCCAGCGCCGCGGTGCAGCCGTCCCCCGCTGAAACGACGATCTGGCGGGCATATTTTTCCCGCAGATCCCCGATCACGAAGATGCCGGGAATCTGGGTTTCGCATTTTTCGTCCGTCACCACATACCCGTCCGCGTTCTTTTTGATGCCCGCCGGCACGAGTTCGTTGTTGGGGTCGAACCCGATGAAAATGAAGACGCCGTCCAGGTCCATGGAACGCTCCTCTCCGGTCTGGGTGTCCTTCAGCCCCGCACCGCAGACGCCCGAGTCATCGGCCTTCACCTCCGTCAGCACCGTATTCCAGAGGACTTCGATGTTGCAGTCGGCCTCGACCCGCTTCTGGAGAATCATGCTCGCCCGAAAGGCATCCCGCCGATGGGCGATGTAGACCTTCCGGGCGATCTTGGCGAGATAGAGCGCCTCCTCGGTGGCGGTATCCCCGCCGCCCACGACCATGACGGTCTTGTCCCTGAAGAAGAACCCATCGCAGACAGCGCAGTAGGAGACGCCCTTCCCGTAATAGTCGTCCTCTCCGGGTATGCCCAGCTTCCGGGGCGAGCCCCCCGTGGCCAGGATCACGGCGTGGGTGGAATAGACCACCCCCCCCGCCAGCCGGACCGTATGATATTCCAGCCCCGGCTCGATGGCCGTGACTTCGTCGGAGACGACCTCGAGATCGCAGGCCTGGGCATGTTCGGCAAACTTCATGGAGAGCTCGGCGCCGCTGATGTGGGAGAATCCAGGATAGTTCTCCACCTCATCCGACATCGTCACCTGGCCGCCGGCAACCCCCTTTTCCACGAGCACGGTCTTCAGCGCCGCCCGCATGGCATAAATCCCGGCCGAGAGACCTCCAGGGCCGCCGCCGACAATTACAAGATCGTAAAGGCTGTTTTCTGACATGGTATTCCTCCCCGTCCGATAGCATTCGGAAGTCGTCTTTCATCGTTCATACAGGCCGCATCCGCCATGTGCACCGCCAAAGATGCCGTCGGTGCGCTCCACCCGGACGGCGGTTGTCGAAACGGCAGGATTCGGGATGATCTTCAGCTTATCAATATGAAACATTGCTTTCAGGATTTCAACATTCTTGTTCCCCAGCCCCCGCATCCTGGAAATATTCCGGGGGTGAACCTCTATGGCGGCTGTCGACGGCGCCGCTGCCTGCCGGCGTTCCGCCAGAAGTCCTGCAGCGCATTTCAGGAAAAGTTCGGAAAGGACCAGATGGCCGAAGGCTGGGTGGTAGGGGCCGGCCACAACCGTCTCCGGGTCGTCCAGACCCGAAGAGGCCTGGAGCCCCATCCGAACCACGGGGATGCCCCTGCCCATGAAAACGCCATACATGCGGGAGACGAGGTCCACGGCCGCTTCCAGGGAAAGCGGGGTGTACCGGCCCTGACGGTGCCAGAGCGCCAGCCGGCTCTCTTTCAGCACCAGCGTCGGGTAGATCCGGACAAAATCCGGCGCCAGGTCCGCAGCCGTCAAGGTGGTCCTCAACGACGTTTCCGGGCTGTCCCCCGGCAGGCCGACCATCAGCTGCAGGCCCACCGAAAGGCCCCGTGATTTGAGGCGCCGGACCGCCGACCGGGCTTCCCCGGCGGTATGCCCCCGCCGGGATGCCGCCAGAACTCCGTCGTCCATGGACTGGACGCCAAGCTCGACGGTGTCCACGGAAACGGGCGCCAGGAGGTCGAGGCGGTCGGGGGTCACGGTATCCGGGCGGGTCGAGAAGCGGATGCCGTCCACGTCCCCTGAGCGGACAAAACCTTCGGCGACATCCAGCAGACGGCAAATTTCATCAGGGGCCTGCCCCAGAAAATTGCCGCCGTAGAAGGCGATCTGCACCGTGCTCCGGCCGGGGCCCTTGTGCTTCAGGAAGGCCTCGATGCCGTCGCGCACGGCAGCGGACGGCCCTGCGCCGCATTCGGCCTGGGTGATCTCGGTCTGGTTGCAGAAAACACAGCGATGGGGACATCCGGCGTAGGGGATGAAGACGGGGATGACAAAAGGCCTGCCCGGCTCGGCTGCTGCGGCGGGGGTCACGTCTTTTCCAGCAGCGCCAGCGCCCGGCGGGCGGCGTCCTGCTCAGCCGTCTTCTTGCTCTTGCCGACCCCCTTGGCTTCGAGTCCGCAGACGGTGATCTTCACGCCGAAGGTCTTGTCGTGATCCGGACCGCTCTCTTCCACCACCTGGTAGCTCGGCATCGCCTTGTGCGACGTTTGAACGAGCTCCTGGAGCCGGCTCTTGTAGTCCGCCGCCGACACCGGCTTGGCGCTGCCGGAAACCCGATCGACAAACCGCTCATGCACGAAGCGGTAGGCCGCATCGAATCCGCCGTCGAGGTAGATGGCTGCAATGACGGCCTCAAAAGCGTCCGCCAGGATCGACTTCTTCTCCCGGCCGTTGCTTTGAATCTCGCCCTTGCCCAGCCGGAGAAAGGGACCGAGACCAATCTCCCGGGCCACGCTTGCCAGTTCAGACTCATTGACCAGATGGGCACGCATCCGGGAGAGGTCGCCCTCGGGCATCTCCGGATGCCGCTCCATCAGCATGTGACCGATCACCAGGTTGAGGACGGCATCCCCGAGGAACTCCAGGCGCTCGTTGTCCCGCATGGCAGATGCGGCGATATGGGCTTCCGGCTGTTCATTGACATAGGAGCTGTGGCGGCAGGCCTCCTCGATCAGGCTCCGGTCTTTGAAACGATGGCCGATCTTCGATTCCAGCGAAATGAGTTTCATCATGTATCAACCGAATATCCGGGGATGTCGGCCTTCAGGCCGTTGCTGCAGGACAGCCGCTGCCACCGAGCATGCCGGCCAGCTGCTCGTAGACGAAGTGGGGGACCGCAAAGCTGCCGTCGCCGACGCCAAGATCGATGCCGGGCTTGATGTCGCCGTGGAAGTCGGTGCCACCGGTGATGACGAGGTCGAACCTGCCGGCCGTGCGCCGATATCGTTCGGTCTGCTCCCGGGTGTGCTCCGGGTAGTAGACCTCGATGCCGTCGATGCCCATCCTTTTCAGTCCGCTGATGAGCGCATTGAACACAGCATCCGGCATGGGGCCCAGCAGGCCGGGATGGGCCATCACGGCGATGCCGCCGGCGCGGTGGATAAGTTGGATGGCCTCCTCGCATGGGATGCGGTATTTGTCGACATACGCGGCTTTACCGGTCCCGATATACCGGTCAAAGGCCTCGTCAAAGGAAGCCACCACCCCTTTCCGGATCATCAGACCGGCAATATGGGGCCTGCCGATCTGTGCATTGCCGGCATGTGCGGCAAGCTCTTCCATAGAGATGTCGATGCCCAGTCGTCGGAGCCGCTCCACCATGGCGGGGTTCCGCTCCTGCCGGGCCTGTTGAAGGCGCATGAGTGCCGCGTTCAGCCCTGCATCCTCCAGCCGGATCCCGTAGCCCAGGATATGAAAGCTGCCGCGGCGGGGGAGAAAGGGCGGTGGTGCGGCGCTGATTTCAATGCCCGTAAAAAAATGAATCGACGCAGGAACCCCGGACGCCACGGCCGCCCGTGCGCCCTCCACAGTGTCGTGGTCCGTGATGGCGAGGGAGCCCAGCCCCAGGCACGCCGCCCTTGCAAGGATTTCGGCGGGAGTCAGGGTGCCGTCGGATGCCGTGGAATGAACATGGAGGTCCATCTTCACCGAACGGCTAAAGCCCAAGGGCCTTCTCCATCGCCTCCTGCTTGGTTTTGCATTCGATGCAGAGGGTCGTCACCGGCCGCGCCTTGAGCCGCTCCATGGAGATGTCTTCGCCGCAGCTTTCACAGATGCCGAAGGAGCCGTCTTCAATCCGGTCCAGCGCTTTCCGGATTTTCTTGATCAGCTTGTTCTCCCTGTCGCGAATGCGAAGCATGAAGTTTCTGTCGGACTCCAGGGAAGCACGATCCGTCGGATCCGGGAAGGTCTCTTTCTGATTCGTCATGCCCGTGACAGTGTTGTCGGCACGATTTAATAACTCCTGAAGCCGCTGGGTTAAGTAATCCCTGAAATAATCAATGGTTTCCTGATTCATAATGCGCCCCGCGGAATGGTGGTGTACATTGATTTTCGCAACGAATTTTTCAGATAACTGGGTAATATAACCATAAAGTAGGTTATAGTAAAGCAGAAAATGATGAAACCCGGCCGCAGGCCCGACCTGGTGCCTCCCCGGCAAGACCGGCGGGCCCCAAAAAGAACGGGCCGACGCCACCGAAAGGCAGCATCGGCCCGGATGCGCCGCTCTTCGCGGCGGCGGTCCTTCTGCAGCAGCTCAGCTGCGCACGTCGGTCAGGATCTGATACCCCTTGAGGATTTCTACGGCGCGCATGACCTGGTTGTCGCTCTGAAGGCTGTCGCGATCGAGGGGGCCGTAACGACTGTCCGCCGGCTGATCCCGCCCCTCAGCATCGGAATCCTCCTTCCCGCGGTCGGCAGGGCTGGAGGCATCCTCATCCGGGAATGGTACGGCATCGAGATGATTCCGGAGATCCTTCTCCTTGAGCACTCGTTCATCCGATGTCGCATCTTCGTCGATGTGGCGCAGCCGGACCTCGATATCCGGAACGATCCCCTGGGCCTGTATGGAGCGCCCGCTGGGAGTATAGTAGCGGGCAATGGTGAACTTGAGGCCATAGCCGTCCCGCAGGGATTCGACGGTCTGGACAGAGCCCTTGCCAAAGGATGTCGTCCCCAGAATCACCGCCCGTCGATGATCCTGAAGGGCTCCGGCAACGATCTCGGAGGCGCTGGCGCTTCCACCGTTGATGAGAACGACAATGGGATAGAGATGCTTCACCCGGTCGGGCCGGGCATCGAAGCTCTTGGTGTGTCGCTTCATGCGTCCCTTGATGGAAACGATGTTTCCCTCGTCGAGGAAGACATCCGAAACATCGACCGCCTGGTTGAGCAGCCCCCCGGGGTTGTCCCGCAGATCCAGCACCAGCCCATTCAGCGGCGTTTTGCCATGCTCGAGGGCCTTCAACGCCGCGTTGAGGTCTTCGGTGGTATTCTCCTGAAAATTGGTGATGCGGATATAGCCGTAGCCCGGCTGCAGGGTCATGTAGCGAACGCTCTCGATGGGGATGATATCCCGGACCAGCGTGAAGTCCATGGGGTCGGTTTCGCCCTCCCGAAAAATGGTGATGACCACCGACTCCCCTTTGGGGCCGCGCATTTTTTTCACCGCCTCCCAAAGCATCATCTCCTTGGTCGATTCACCGTCGACCTTGATGATGATATCGCCGGCCTTGATGCCCGCCTTCTGGGCAGGGGTACCCTCGATGGGCGAAATCACCGTAAGCAGCCCCTTCTGCATGGTGATCACGATGCCGATGCCGCCAAACTCCCCCCGGGTATCGATCTGGAGCTCTTCAAAGGCTTCCGGCGGCAGAAGCTGGGAATGGGGATCGAGGCTGTTGACCATCCCCTGGATGGCCTTCTGGATCAGGTCCTTGCTGTCCACGGGGTCGACATAGTTCTTCTCGATCAGATCGATGACATCCGAAAATATTTTGAGCCCCTTGTAGGTCTCCTCATCATTGGCCGAGACTTCCGGGGCGCCCCCCGAAGTGAGCCATACCACCGCCATGATGAGGATGGCTAGATATCGTCTGCAGAACCGCTTTCTGTTTCGAGGCATTGATTGACTCCTTTTGATTATCCTTTTTTCAACCACGTCATGGGGTCGACGGGCTTTCCATGGTGGCGCACCTCGAAATGAAGGCCTGAAACGCCCAGAGGCCCGGTATCGCCGACCGTTCCGAGAACCTCGTCCGCCGCAACCGTCTCCCCCTTCTGCTTGAAAAGCTCATCCGCGTGCGCATAGAGTGTGTAGTAATGCTCCCCGTGGTCGATAATGACCATGTTGCCATACCCCTTGAACCAGCTCGAGAAAATGACACGCCCGGAATAGACGGAGCGGATGGGCTCCCCCCTTTCCGCCTGAATGTCGATGCCGCTGCGGAAATTGACGACGCCGAACTCCTCGTTTCGGTATGGCCCGAAAGTATTCACAATTGTACCCTCAACCGGCAGGTTAAGCAAGCCCTTTAAGCGTGCAAAGCCTTCCGGAGAAGCACCCGGCGGCGCTTCCCGCTGGAAGGCCTGTATCTTGCGGTCCAGCGCCGCAGCCTGCTCCGCCAGCGATGCCAGTGCGGCCTCCCGGGCCGCCTTCTGGTCCCGTACCGCTGTGAGCAGCACTTTCCGGCGGCGCTGCTGGGCATTCAGCTCCTCAAGATGCCGGCGATGCGCCGACGCCGCCGTTGCCTGCTGCTGGCGGCGCCGCTCCAGATCCGCTCTCAGTTCCGCGAGCGACTCCCGCTGTAGGCGGTAGTCCTGGAGCACCTGACGATCGGCCGCCAGAATCCGCGACAGCGCCTTTCTCCGACGCAGAAAATCCGACAGGGAGCCGGCGCTGGCAATCACGTTCATGCGGCCGAGGCTGTCGAGTTTGTAGAGACTGACCATCCGCTGCTCTGCATAGGCCTGCGTCGCTTGAATGGATCCACGCAGCGATTCGATCCTGTCCAGCACTGTCGAGATCTCATTTTCCAGCGCCTGAAGCGCTTTTTCCGACGCCCGGATCTTTTTGCGCGTCTGATCCATGGCGAGGGCGGTTTCGTTCAGGTTTTCCAGGGTGCGGGCCTCCCTGCCGGCAAGCGAATGGACCTCCGCCTCCTCTTCCGTCATCTTCCGCCGGGTCTCTTCGTAGGTGCCCTTCAGCCGCTCCAGCGCGCCGTCACGGTCTCCATCCGCGCAGGGGGCGGGGACGGCCGCCAGCAGCAGGACGGCAGCGAGAAGCGCTGCATGCCGCCCCCACGGACGGATCAGGATCGCAAAAATTTTCTGAGAGAAATATAGCATCCCAGCCATCCCACCAACAGGCTCCCTGAAAAAACGGCCGCAGCGATCTCCACCGGTAAAAAGCGGATCTCGAAAAACGACGAGGACATGGTGTTCGCCACATTGGCCTCCAGGAGTCGATAGAGCTGAAACAGGATTCCCAGCCCGAGGATCCCGCCGATCATCCCCAGAAAGAGGCTCTGGGCATAGATCGGGTATTTGATGAAATTCTCCGATGCACCCACCAGGCGCATGATCTCGATCTCCTCGCGCCGGGAATAGAGGACGAGCCGTATGGTATTGGCCACGAAAAACACCGTCCCCATGAAAAAAAGGCCGCCCATGCCGTAGAGGGTCAGACGAAGCAGGTTCAGGATATTCACAAACCGCCCCATCCATTCCTGGCCGTATTCGACCTCGTCCACCCCGTCCATGGCGCCGATTTTTCCGGCGACGGGACCGATCCGGTCCCAGGACCAGGACCGGACCTTCACCAGAACCTCATATGCGTCCGGCAGCGGATTCTCCGCAATGCCGTCCAGCAGAGACCCCTGGCTGCCGAGCTGCGCCCGGAAGCGTTGGAGGGCTGCCTCCCTGGGAACAAATTCGAGCCCACGGACGTCGGGGATCGATTTGATGGCCTCGCCCAGGCGCGCGATGGTCTCGGCTTCGGCGTCCGGATTCAGGTAGACCATGATCCGGGCATCTTCGACCCAGCGGTTTGCCAGGGCTCCGACGTTGACGAAAAAGAGGGCGAAGGCGCTGAAAATGAGCACCGAAAGCGCGGTGCTCGCCACCGTGACGGCATTGAGGAAGAGATTCCCCTTCAGGTCCTTGAGCACTTTTTGGGTGAAATAGATCATGGCCTCAGCTTCGGAATGACGGTGGACACTTCGAGATAGCCGTCGTTGAGAAGAATGACCCGCCCGCCTGTCTGACGAATCAGTGCAGTATCGTGGGTGGCGATGATGACCGTCGCCCCCCGGCGGTGGTAAAGCTTCAGGAGGCCCATGATCACCCTTGCCGAATCCGCATCCAGGCTGCCGGTCGGCTCGTCGGCGACGATGATTTTGGGGTTGCCTGCAATGGCCCGGGCCACGGCCACCCGCTGCTGCTCCCCGCCGGAGAGGCTCGGGGGAAACGCACGGCTCCGGTCTTCCATCTGCACCGTTCGGAGAAGGCTGTTGACCATCTTTTTGATCGACCGACGCTCCACCCCGACCGCCTCCACGACCAGAGCGATATTGTCGTAGACGTTTTTGGTGGGGATCAGCTTGTAGTCCTGGAAGATAATCCCGAACTTCCGTCGGAGAAACGGCACCCGCTTTCGGGATATCCGGGACAGGTTGAGGCCGTCAACGATGATCTGGCCTTCCGATGCGGTTTCACCGAGATAGAGGAGCTTCAGCAGGGTTGTCTTCCCGGCGCCGCTGGGCCCGCTGAGAAACAGGAACTCGTTGTCGGCAATATCGAGGGAAATGTCCGTGAGTGCGCTTTTGGCGCCGTAGCGTTTGGCGACGCGGTACATCTGGATGATGGCGCTCTGGGACCCGTAGGCAGTCAAGACCGATGCTCTCCAGTGCTTTTAAATTGACCCTTGGGGTGTTTGCTGGTATGTGGGTGGGCGAGCCGGGGAGTGCTGTCCCCAGTTTTCCTCGCTCCAAGCCTCCACTGTATCCCATTGTCCGGCTTCTTCCACAGCAGTGGAGGCTTTTTTTATCTGATGGCAGCGCTAAAATCAAGATGTTATTCCACGATCGGGACGGCAGCGCCCCGCGGTCCCCTTCATGCTCCCGAGAAAAGGCGGTCTGGTGATGAAACAGGAGTTGATCGACATTCTGTGCCGAAAGTCATTCAAATACAGCGAAGAGCCCATATTTAAACTGGTCTCGGGCCGGATGAGCCGATTTTACGTCAACTGCAAGCCCACAACGCTGGATCCCCGCGGCATGTTCCTGGCCGGCCAGCTCATCTTCAATGCCGTCAAGGATGCCGGCGTCACCGGCATCGGCGGGCTCACCTTCGGGGCAGACCCCATCGCCGTCGCCGCGGCCTTCGCCTCCGGCCTCAACCAGCAGCCCATCAAGGCTTTTTCCATCCGGAAGACCCGGAAGGACCATGGCATCATCCGCTGGATCGAGGGGGATATGGCGCCGGGCGAGCGGGTGGCCGTGATCGACGATGTCGCCACCACGGGCGGCTCCACCATCAAGGCCGTCGAACGCGCCCGCACCGAAGGGCTGGAGGTCGTGAAGGCCGTGGTCCTCGTCGACCGCCAGGAGGGCGGGCTCGATAATATCCGGAAGCACGTTCCGGACGCCGCTGCCATCGTTACAAGGGATGAACTTGTCCGCTGCTGGCAGGCTTCCGCCTCCGGAAAGAGCCCCGGCCAGGGAGGATGATTCCCCGGCCCATCCGGGTGCCGGGAGGCCGGGGCTGGATGTCGATCAGGGGAGGATATAGGTGGCGCAGGCATCGTCGGACTCCCACGCGCTGACGCGGGTCACATGGACGCCCGGTTCGGTGAGTCGCTGCTGCAGCGCTTCAGCGATGTAGACAGCAATCCGCTCGGAGGACGGCTGCTCAACGCTCTGGAAAAACGGCAGTTCGTTGAGGAATTTGTGGTCCAATTCCTGGATGATGTCGGCGACATGGCGCTTGACGTCGCCGAAATCCATCAGCACGCCGGCGGTGTTGAGGCGCTCTCCGCCGACACAGACCTCCACTTTCCAGTTGTGGCCGTGAAGGTTTTCACACTTCTCTCCCACCATTGCCAGCTGGTGGGCTGCAGCAAAACGGGTCAGGATCTTCAGCTCAAACATGGTGTGCTCCGTTCACGGAAGTCTATCTGGCCGCCCCGGCATGGGCGCCTTTCAATATGTTCTTCAGTTTTTTTGAGAATTTGCCGTCTTCAAGCTTCGCAAACTCCCGCAACAGCCCCTCCTGCTTCTTGTTCAGGTTGGTCGGCGTCCGAACGTCCACCTGGATGATCTGGTCCCCCCGACGGCCGTTCTTGAGGGATGGGATGCCCTCACCATGAAACCGAAAAAGCTCGCCGGGCTGGGTCCCCTTGGGGATCACCAGCGTCTTTTCCCCCTGGAGGGTCGGCACCTGGACCTTGTCGCCCAGGGCCGCCTGAATAAACGAAATGGGAATCTGGCAGACCACGTCGATGTTATGCCGCTCAAAGAAGTCATGGGGGCTTACATGAATAAATACATAGAGATCCCCCGGGGGAGCGCCGTTCTCGCCGGGCTCGCCCTCCCCGCTGAGCCGGAGCCGTGACCCGCTGTCGACCCCGGCGGGAATCTTTACCGAGACCTTCTTGCTGACCCGCACCTTGCCGCCCCCCCGGCAATTGCTGCAGGGGCTGGTGATCATCTGGCCGGTGCCCCGGCAGTGGGGGCAGGCGGTGCGCACCGTGAAGAAGCCCTGGGACCGGGATATCTGCCCAGCCCCACCGCAGTGGCTGCAGGTTTCCGGCTGGGTTCCCGGCTCGCAGCCGCTCCCGCCGCAGGTCGGACAGTTGGCCAGCTTTTCGACATCGATCTGGGTTTCCGTACCGAAGGCGGCCTCCATGAAGGAGAGCTTCATGTCGTACCGGAGATCCGTGCCCCGGCGGACGCGATTGGCGGAGCGGCGCCCCCCCCCGAAGCCGAAGAAGTCCTCAAATATATCCCCAAAACTGGAAAAGATATCATCAAACCCGCCGAAGCCGGAAAAGCCCTGGCCCTCCAGGCCCTGGTGGCCATACTGATCATATATGCTCCGCTTCTGGGGATCCCGGAGAACCTCGTAGGCTTCCGCTGCTTCCTTGAATTTCTCCTCGGCAGCCTTGTCATCCGGGTTTCTGTCCGGATGAAACTTCATGGCAAGCTTGCGATATTTGCTCTTGATTTCACCGTCGCTTGCATCGCGGCTTACGCCCAGCACCTCATAGTAGTCGCGTTTTGTTGTCATCGAATGTCCTGATTCCTGACCGTTGGATTGTTTTGAAATGGAAATGAAACTGAAATGAGAATGCAAAAACCGATCGACTCAAATTCTTGGGTTTAGGGTAATCCTGAATTCAGAAATGTCAACGCGCCGCGCCGATTCAGCCGCAGCGGAATATCCTGAAATATCTCTAAATAAACGGAGACCTCCGACGGCTCCCCCCGCGGCTCGACGCGCCGATGAGAAACCCCAGCAGCACCAGAGCGCCGCCGCCGATAAAAAAGGCGGCATTCTTGCGCCATTCGAGGTTTTCCATCCTGGCCTGAAGCGCTTCGGCTGCGGCCTTCTCCTCCTCGAACCGGCGGGAGGCCGTCTCGTAATCGGATTTGACCTTCAGAAAATCCTTCGACTCCGTCTTGAGGGTATCGTAGGAATGGGCCATCTCTTCCAAAGCGCGGCGGCTCTCCCCGGAAAGGAGCTCCAATCGCTGGTTCTCTTCCGACAGCGCCTCCCTCTCCCGTTTGAGCGCCGCCAGCTCCGCCGTCAATGCGTCATGTGCCTCCTGAAGGGCCTTCAGCTTCTCCCCCGTAGGCGCCACCGTTGTCAGGAACCGGGAGAGCACCCATCCCTGCTTGCCGTCCTCGAGCGCGACGCGGCTCCAGCCCTCCCTGGTCTCCTTGACATCCATGCTGTCACCGGATTCCGCCTCGTCCATGACCTTGAAGTCGATGCCCGGACCGGTTCGGACGGTAATCCGGATCTTGTCATTGACATACATCTTCTCCGCGGATGCGGCCGCTGCAAACGCCAAAAGGCAAATTCCGATCGTCAGAAACGTCTTCATCGAAAGCCATACCCCCCTGAGATTGATCTCCGGCGCCGGCCGGGATCTCTTCCGGGCCCTATACATATGTCAAAAAAAAACGTCCCGTCAATAATCTCTTTGAAAGTTTCGATCGTTATGCTAACCAATTCCCGATAAGGAACGGAAACAAAATGAATTGAACAAAGATTGCGGTTGAGAAAAGGTCGCAGGAGATGATTGCATTTGATCTGCAGTGCGCCAAAGGGCATCTGTTTGAAGGGTGGTTCCAGGACCGACATGCGTTTGAAGGGCAGCTGAGCGAGTCGATGGTCACCTGCCCGGTCTGCGGGGACAACACCATCTCCAGATTGCCGTCGGCATTCGCCATCAAGTCCTCCGGGCCCGCCCCAGAGCCGGGGCCATCCCCCGAAGCGGTGGCGCGGCTCGGCAGGAAAATCGCGTCTTTTGTAGACCAGAACTTCGAAGATGTCGGATGCGACTTTGCAAAGGAAGCCCTCAAGATCCACTACGGTGCCGCAGCGCCCAGAAATATTCGGGGGGTCAGCACCACGGAAGAGGAAAAAACCCTGAAAGAGGAGGGCGTCCACTTCTTCAAGTTCCCCACCCGAACGGACTCCAGCGGCGAATCCTGAGGGGTTATCCCGCGTCCTGCAGGAACCCTTCGAGGCTCGCCATATCATGGACGTTGTAGAGCTTGCACGGGTAGTCCCCGGGAACGATTTTTCGAACGAGCCCCGTCAGCACCTTCCCCGGCCCGACCTCGACAAAGGTGTCGACCTCTTCCGCCATGAGTCGGTGCACCGAGTCATACCACCGGACCGGGCTGCAGAGCTGCTCGGCCATGAGGGCGCGGATCCGGTCGGGCGCCGCTTCGGACGCCGCGGTGACATTGTGGACGACCCCGCTCTCCGGCGGATGGAATACGATGGTGTCCAGGAATTCACGGAACTCCGCTTCAGCGCCCTGAATCAGACGACTGTGCCAGGCGCCGCTCACCTTGAGCGGAATGGCCTTGCCCCGCTCGGCGGCGGCCAGCTTCGACACCTGCTGCACCGGCCCGGGCGCGCCGGTGATGACGATCTGCTTCTCGGCATTGTGGTTGGCGACCGCCACGATGCCTTCCGCCACCTGGTCGACCAGCGCCTGGACCGTCTCCATGGGAAGGCCGATGATGGCCGCCATGGCCCCCTGGTGTCGGGTTGCCTCCCGGTGCATCAGCTCCCCGCGCCGGAAAACCATCCGGATGGCGTCGGCTTCGGAGACAATGGCCGCCGCGCACAGAGCGCTGTATTCCCCGAGGCTGTGCCCTGCCGAGACATGGGGCTTGACCCCCTCCTGCTGGAGAATCGCGAGGAATGCGAGGTTCACCGTGGTCACCGCCGGCTGGAGATGGACCGTCTCGGTCAGCGAGGCCATGGGGCCCTCGAAACAGAGCGCCGACACCGGCAGCCCGGTGATCGCTTCGGCCTCCTGGAAACGTTCCTTCACAACGTCGTACGCTTCGAATATGTCCTTTCCCATGCCAACGGACTGCGAGCCCTGGCCGGGAAACAGAAAAGCGATCTTCTTCATAGATCCTCCTCATCCAGTTTGAAAAGTTTGCGGGTGGCGTCCAGGTAAATCGACTTTTCGCCGCAGCATCCGTTGCGCTTTAAAAAGAGGGTCGGATCGTGCAGGATCTTGTTGACCAAGGCGTTGGTCATACGGC
>CAJXSB010000030.1 GCA_913060435.1 uncultured Desulfococcus sp. | reverse complement strand
GGGGCGTAGTTCAGTTTGGTTAGAACGCCGGCCTGTCACGCCGGAGGTCGCGAGTTCGAGTCTCGTCGCTCCCGCCATAATTTAAAAGGGTTTAGCAGATTTTGCTAAGCCCTTTTTTTTTGCGGGGTGACTTAAGGGAGCGCAAAGGCAGGAGAAGCCCCCCATTGGGGGGCCTGATGTCAATTTCTGTTCAAAATGCAGTGCAACGATTCACGCCTACCTAACTAGCTTTCCACCACTTCAGGGAAAGGGACAGCCATCAGCCCCTCTTGTTCGATACAGGCCTCGGTCTTTGGATAGCTCTCTTCGACCAGTTTCTTAAATCCAGTGCAGGCCAAACGATAGGCTGACATCCAATCCTTCCAGGTCTTTTTACCCTTTTCCGGCATCCAGGTGCTCTGTTCGACCATCTCCTTGTTTCTATCAGATACCAGAATCATGGTGTTGTAGGTGCTTTCGAAAACGATTTTGTTAAAATCGAGCATCTGTTTTGCGAACTGTTTGAGTTCCAATTAAACTTGCATTGCAAAAAAATTGGACAGGCTATCATCGCTAAAGATATCCTTTCAGGTCATTTTTTCATGAAATCCACGATAAAATGATATTGCAATGCAAATTTTTAGTTAATATATTGCATATATAACTTTAATTTTGCTGAAAATATTAACAGTACTTAAATTTTGCAATGCAAATTATTTATAACTAAAAAAATGAATGCTGCAGGAGGAAAAAATAGATCCGAAAAAATGTTGCAATACATGATCGATTTCAACCGCACTGCCTTCAAGACCAGCTTGAGCACCATATCTACGATCTGCCGGAACAGGTGGCAAGAGCGACCAACGCGGTGAGGGAGAAGACGACCTATATACCCGAACCAGGCACGAAAGCCATTCCACATTGGTTCGCAGTCTTAACATGTTAACAAATCAATATAATTATGGATAATTCATTTTTTTTAATCAATGGCAACAACCCACCTGAAAAAGAGGTGTGAAACAGCAACCGAAAGAAGGAGAAAGATGTGCACCTGACGACGGCTTACAGAATACCCTACGCTAACCTGCTCAAATGGAATCTTCATGGAATTGATTTTCTTAAAGCCTCCTTCAAAGTTACACAGGATTATTGGAAGTATACTTTCGATACCTGCCAAAAAAGTCTATTGTTCTGGGATGTTCTTCGTGAACGAGGAGACAATTACCTGAAGCATGTCCGGGAAGGGCACCCCCCCGTACTTATTTTTGACTATGAAATCATCATCGACGCACGTGAATTCGAGGAAAGACCGGTCAACTATGCATTGACAAAAATTATCGACCGAAGAAAGGGAACAGAAGACCATAAATCAGAAAACAGGATTACGTACGATGTCAATGGATTTCCAAAGGTGATCCCTCGGAGGAGAAAAAGTGATCATCTCAAGACCAAACGCTACGTTGAGGATCCCAGGAAAACGCCGATTGTGGTCATCGATCCGCGGGCCGGTCACGGACCCGGCATTGGCGGTTCCAAACTGTAATCTGAAATCGGGATAGCCCTTCAGAGCGGTCGTCCCGTATACTTCGTCATGTTCTACACGCATCCGATGCCCGGGCAGACCTTGGAGGATGTTGAACAGGCAGAAGTAAAATTTCTGGAAGAGGTCATTCGCCGTCACCCTGAGGCGGACAAACCCGTGGTTATCGGCAACTGCCAGGCCGGATGGGCTGCCGCGCTTATGGGGGCAGACCGCCCCGACCTGAACAGCCTTATCGTCATGAACGGCGCACCGCTTTCCTATTATGCGGTCAAAAATCATCCCATGCGAACCTTCGGCGGACTGATCGGTCCGCGCTGGGCGCTTTTGATGGCGGATATGGGCGGCGGTCTTTTTGACGGCGCACATCTCGTTTCTGGATTTGAACGCCTCAATCCAGCCAATACGATTTGGTCCAAGCTTTACAATCTTTGGTCCAAAATCGACACCGAGAGAAAACGTTTTCTCGAATTTGAACGATGGTGGGGGGGCTTCTTTCTTCTGACAAAGGAAGAAATGAAGTTTATCATGGGAAACCTCTTCGTCGGCAACAAACTGGAAAGAGGTCAGGTTTTTCTGGAAGAGAGAGAAATTAATTTAAGAAACCTCGAAAGAGTCGTGGTCTTTGCTTCTGAAGGCGACAATATCACCCCGCCGGGACAAGCCCTTGCCTGGATTTCGGAGGTTTATGCTTCTGCAGAGGATATTCAATCTGCCGGCAATACCGTTATCTATATTGTTGAAGAAAAAATCGGCCATCTGGCTATTTTCGTCTCCGCCAAAGTTGCAGAAAAAACCCACGGATCTATCATTAATGGCCTGGATGTTATCAAAAGCCTGTCTCCCGGTCTCTACGAGATGGTTATCGTTGAAGAAAAATGCGATATGGAAGGCGTGTGTACCTACCGCACTAGATTTGAGGAAAGAAGGCTGGAGGATATCCGAAAAATGAATCCCGAGCGAGACCTGAAGGGCTTGACGACCCTGTCCGAGGCATATGACAACGGTGCCAAGCTTTTTGAAACGTATCTGGCCCCCTTGGTTAAAGCCGGCATCACGCCGCAGGCGGCGGAGTTCATCCGCCAGCTCCATCCGCTGCGCGTGGAGCGCTATATGTTTTCAAGCTGGAATCCGTGGATGCTGGCTCCCAAAATATTGGCCCCCTGGGTTAGCGCAATACGGCGACCGGCGAGTGATGACAACATTTTTGTCAAAATTGAAAAGGTCGGATCAGACTTGATTGTCTATTTTCTGAACGGGTATAGAGATTTAAGGGATGCTCTTGCAGAAGAGATGTTTGAAGCGCTGTACAATGGCAACCCGGTTACGGAAGAAGCTTTGAGAAACCTGAGCGCCTGCCGAACCGTTACCGAATGTGGAGAAGGAATGATCCAGCCATTCAGGGACCTTGGAGAGCATGCTTTTCAGAAGGCATTGGCGCAGCTTAGAAAGCACTTTAATGTTTTAACCTCTGTTGACATTGCGGCTTAATCCGCCGAATAGCTGGCGGCAGATCATTTGATCTGCCGCTGCCAGCGGGTGTCAATGTGGAATGGGAAAAGGATAAGCTCTAAAAAGAGAGAATGATTTTTACGTATTGGGAATATCCAATGGGAATCATCATGGATGCTCTGGAAGGGGAGTGCTAGCAAATGCAAGGCCGGGATTCCGCCGCCTCATGCCTGAAGGCGGTTTTGTGTTGTCGTGGCCTGACGGTTCTATACCGCAATTCCAGGCATCCAGCCGTTGTTTGCCCTTTTCCACAGGGGCTTCCATCGTGGTTTGAAACTTCGTTTCAAGCAGCTTCCGCTGACCATATATCGGGCGGCCGAGATCATCCGTGGCGATAATCTCTCTGTCATTCAATTCCATCATCACATCCTTTTCACAGTTGAGGGGTTCCGGCCATACGCAGGCATCGATGCAGGTCTGCTGTCTCACTCGGAGCATTATTCCAATCTGTTTCCACTTCGGGTTCCCCAATATCATCACACACCTTCAGCACCAGATCGATTGTACGATTCTTATAGGGGTTTCAACCTGTCCGTCAAATCATTTTTATGGGAATAATCGTTTTGCAAGAAAAAATGAAAAGCCCGTACCCGGGCCGCACATCGCTGAAACCCATAATACAAGTTTTTACCTATCAATATACAGCTACTTGTTCCTTATTGAAAAGTGTCATGGATGAGGTAATTTAGAAATTCATAAAACAAAATGAAAATTGGAATGGATCAAAGCGGAAACCAAATGGAGGTGCACCATGGCAGAAAAAATTCAAGACTACATCGAGACCGACCAAGAGAGAGAAGAGGGACATGCTGACACCCGTGCATTCAATCATGAATGCGAAAACAAAGATGAACATCTCGGCTGTAACCTTGGCATCGACGTTGCGGGATAAAGAAACTCAGGTGATGAGGGTGCTGGACAAACAGCTTTAATCAAGACCGAACACCATTCCCGCACTCTGCATATATCACCTCATGGCAGGGCCTCATGGCCCTGCCTTTTTTATTTAATACCCCCATGGGGGCGTTTTGGTTGAATTGCCTTGACCCGGAAGTACCTCGGCTGATAAAAAATGAGAAATAGATTATTAACAATCAGTTAAGAATATGATTGCATTAAAGCGCATCGATAAAATCTACAACGACGGAAATCCCAACGAATTTCATGCTCTCCGCAGTGTCAGTCTGGAGATTCCCGGGGATCGCGTCACCGTTTTCAAGGGGCCGAGCGGATCGGGCAAGACCACGCTGCTCTCGATCATCGGATGCATGGTTCGGCCGACCGCAGGACGCATCTTCATTGACGGCCGGGAGACCACGAGCCTCCCCGAAAAATTTCTCGCCGGGATCCGGCGCAGCACCTTCGGGTTCGTTTTTCAGAATTTCAACCTGATCAAAGGCATCACGGTGCTCGAGAACACCATGCTGCCCGCCTACCCGACCGGAAAAAAGCACCGCCAGGTGCGGTCGGATGCCGTCGTTCTGCTGGAGCGGCTCGGCATCGGCGGCAAGGCCGGACAGAAAGTGGAGCATCTTAGTGGCGGCGAACAGCAGCGCACCGCCATCGCCCGGGCCTTGATCAACCATCCATCGATCATTATCGCAGACGAGCCCACGGCCCATTTGGACAGAGCGCTCTCCGTCGACTTTCTGGACATCATCGCCGAACTCTCCAGCGAAGGGAAGCCCATCCTCATGGCGAGCCACGATCCACTCGTCTTCAACGCCGGAATCGTCGAAAACGTGGTCGAAATGCAGGACGGCGGCGTTATGGGGGAAGAGGCGTCATCGTGATCTTCGATCCGGCCATTATCACCCTGGTATTGCTCTCTCTGCTCACGGCAGGTTTTTCGGTCTATGCATCGACGCTGGGATACCGCATCCTCCAGTATTGGGACATCGAAAGCGGCAGCGGACGGCAGCTGACCCTCGAACGCCAGACCTACCTCGTCTCCTCGGTGCTGAACCATCTCTTCGCCATCGGAATTCTGTCCATATTCTTCTTCATCTATACCGTCGACCGGATTCACCCGCTCTTTATCGGCGCCATGTGCGCTGCCGGGGCTCTCAACGTCAACCAATACGGATATCCCACCCTGTTTATCAAGATCGCGGCAGTGATTCTTTCAGGGCTCTGGCTGATTCTGAACCACACCGACAACCGTTGCCCCGACTATCCCCTGATCCGGACAAAATACCGGCTGTTGATGGCGGTTGCCGCCGTTTCCGTTCTGGACGCTTACCTGCTCGTCCAATATTTCCTCCACATGAAAACCGACGTCATCACCGCCTGCTGCGGCATTATCTTCAACGAAGACGCCGCCGCCGTTTCCGGAAAGATCGCTGCGATGCCGTCCATGCCGGCCAAGGTCCTTTTCTATCTCTGCATGGCGCTGGTGGTCGGCTCGGGGCTTCGGTTTCGCAGGACCGGCAGAATGGCGAAGACCTTTTCTTTTTTCAGCATCCTGGCCTTCCTGGTGTCGCTGGCGTCCATCATCTCGTTCATCTCTCTCTATTTCTATGAACTACCGACCCACCACTGCCCCTTCTGCCTGCTCCAGAAGGAGTACCACTATATCGGCTACCCGCTCTATATTTCGCTCTTCACCGCATGCATCACGGGCCTCGGTGTCGGGGTTCTGGAGCAGGTCGGCGGCCCCGAATCCCTTGAGAAACCGCTGACTACGGTGCAGCAGGCGCTCTGCTGCACCGCCATGACCGGCTTTCTGATCTTCACCGTCATCGCAACCGCACCGATGCTCTTCTCCGATTTCACCCTGGAAGGATATTAAGAAAAATAGTGCTGCCATGCCCCCGGATTCCCCTCTGCAAAAGCGCATCAAACGACATGTCATCGGCCGGAAAAGAGCCTTCTTCATCGCCGTCCCGCCGGGCTTTGAATCCCTCTGCCGGAAAGAGTTGGCAGCGCCGCCCCTCTCCATCGAAGGCACCGCCGTCCCGGGTGGAATTGATTTTGAGGGGCGGCTCGACGACTGCTGGCGCGCCAACCTGCACCTCCGCATCGCCAACCGGATCCTCATGAGGATCGATGCATTCAAGGCCACAGACTTTGCCCGTCTGCAGCAAAAAGTGTCAGAGATCCCCTGGGAGCTCTACCTGCCGCCCAAACCGGCGCCCCTCGTCCATGTCACCACCGCCAAAAGCCGCCTCTATCACACCGGCGCCATTGCCGAGCGCGTCCTGAGCTGCATCCAATCGCGCCTGGAAAAATGGGCGCCGGACAGCGGGCGTTTTTCTCCGGAGCATGACGCCATCCAGCGGATCTTTGTACGCGCCGAAGCAGACCGCTTTACCCTCTCCATCGACAGCAGCGGCGCGCTGCTATATCAGCGCGGCGTCAAAACCCAGGGGGGCCGTGCCCCCATTCGGGAAACCATTGCCGCGGCCGCCCTGACCCTTGCCGGGTATACCGGACAGGAGCCACTTGTGGACCCCATGTGCGGCACGGGCACCTTTGCCATCGAAGGGGCCATGATGGCCGCCGGCATCCAGCCCGGCGCTTTCCGGACCTTCGCCTTCATGGGGTGGCCGTCGTTCATCCCCCGGAAATGGGCCTATATCCGCCGAAGCGCTGAAAATGCGAAGCCGGCATCCAGCCCCGTGCAAATATTCGCCTCGGACATCGATCCTGCCAGCTGCCGGTCATTGGTCCAATGCCTGGAAGCCGTTCCATTTTCCGGGATGATCGATGTATCGTGCCGGGATTTCTTCACGCTGTCGCCCGGCGAACGAAGCGAAGGGAAGAAGGGGGTGGTCGCCCTCAACCCGCCATACGGGCGCCGTCTGGGCTCCCGGCATGGAAGCCGAAACCTGTTTCAAGCGATATGCACCCATCTCCTCCGCACCTACCCGGGATGGAAGATCGCGCTGGTGGCGCCGGAGCCGGAATGGGTCTCCGATGTTCCATTCCCACTGGCACGCCTCTCCTTCCGCCACGGGGGGCTGGCGCCGGTGCTCCTGACGGGCAGCGTGCCATAACGCCGTCCGTACCGGACGAAATGAAGAAACATCATTTTTTTACATAAAAAAACAGATAGATATACTACATTCAAGAGAAGATGCACCCATGCACAGCCGCCCAAATCAGGAATTAATGATTGATTTTTATTCATTATTTCATTAAAGTTTCCCGTGCGATGCGCCCGTATCCCGGCATTGCCGCAGCGGAAATCCCCACGGTCCGCTGCGGCGCCCGCAGTGCGCCGAACCCTGAATGCGTTGTCCTTGTCACTGCCGGAATTCAGGAACATGCCTGCATCATATCGCAACACAAACCGCTCGAATCTCCGTCGGGTCCGAATGGAGGCTGAATGACGTTTTTAAGATCGATATGCCGCTGGATCGATGCCCTCAACACCTGGGTCGGCCGCGGCGTCTCCTGGGTCACGTTCATCGTGGTGATGGTGGTCTTCATCGATGTGGTGATGCGCTACATCTTCAAGATGAGCTTCGTCTTCGTCCAGGAGCTCGAATGGCATCTCTTTGCGTTCATCTTCCTCATGGGCGCCGGCAACACCCTGCTCAAGGACGGCCATGTCCGGGTCGACATCTTTTACCAGCGGCTGAGTCCAAAGCAGCAGGCCTGGATCAATTTCATCGGGGTGATCTTCTTTCTGATCCCCGGATGCTACCTGATCATCGTCACCTCGTCCAAATTTGTCTACAACGCCTGGAATGTCATGGAGGGTTCGCCCGACCCCGGCGGCATCCCCTACCGCTACCTGCTCAAGGCCTGCATCCCCGCAGGTTTCATGCTCATCCTGCTGCAGGGCATCTCCCTCGGCATCAAGAGTTTTATGACCATCATCGGAAGAGAATTCGACGCAATGGAGGGGGAGCGCTGATGGAATATTTGCCCGGATGGATGTTTCTGGCCCTGACGATCCTGCTGATGTTCGGCTTTCCGGTCACCTTCACGCTCATGGGCACCGCCCTCTGCTTCGGACTGATCGGCTTCGGGTGGACCTTTTTCAACCTGCTGCCCCTCCGGATCTGGGGGGTCATGACCAACGTAACGCTGCTCGCGGTGCCGCTGTTCGTCTTCATGGGGGTCATGCTCGAGCGCTCGGGCCTGGCCGAGGAGCGCCTCGATACCATGGGGATGGTCTTCGGACGTCTACGGGGCGGCCTGGCCGTCTCCGTCGTCATCGTGGGTGCCCTGCTGGGGGCGTCGACGGGCATCGTCGGCGCCACGGTGGTCACCATGGGCCTTCTGGCCGTGCCCACCATGCTCAAGTGGGGATATCAGCATGAGATGGCCACGGGGACGGTGTCGGCCTCGGGCACCCTGGGCCAGATCATCCCCCCATCCATCGTCCTGGTGCTCATCGGCGACATCGTCGGGGTGCCCATCGGCGATCTCTTCATGGGCGCCGTACTTCCCGGCATGCTGCTGGTGGGGCTCTACGTCTTCTATATCCTCGTGGCGGCGTGGCTCAATCCCAAGGCCGCGCCGGCGGTCCCCAGGGAAGCCATGGCGGCCATGAGCCGCGCCGACCTTTTCAAGCGGGTCTCCCGGGCGCTCTTTCCGCCCCTGTTTCTCATGGTCGCCGTGCTGGGCTCCATTTTCTGGGGGATCGCCTCGCCCACCGAGGCTGCCGCCGTCGGGGCCGTGGGCGCCACCTTCCTCACCATCGCCAACCGGAAATTCAGCCTGACCATCCTGCGGGAGGTCATGAACTCCACCATGCAGCTCACCTGTATGGTCTTCATCATCCTGGTCGGTGCAGCGGCATTCGGTCTCGTCTTCCGCGGGCTCGGCGGCGACGGCCTGGTTCGCGAGTTCCTGGGCGGGATCGCCGAGGACCACGGCAAATGGTTCGTTCTCGCCATCGTCATGGGGCTGATCTTCGTGATCGGCTTTTTTCTCGACTTCATCGAAATCACCTTTATCCACGTGCCGGTTCTGGCGCCCATCATGCTCGAATTCGGGTTTGACCCGGTCTGGTTCTGCATCCTGATCGCCGTCAATCTTCAGACATCGTTCATGACACCGCCGTTCGGGTTCTCCCTTTTCTACCTGAAAGCCGTCACCCCGCCGGAAATCACCACCGGCGACATCTACCGGGGGATTATCCCCTTCGTCGTCTTTCAGCTCATCGGGCTGCTGATCCTGGTTTTTTTCCCGATCCTGGCCACCTGGCTGCCCAAGGTGGTCTTCAGCAATTGAGGGTTCCCGTGGGAAGCGAAGTCAACGCCGGCAAAGAGAAAGCACCGCCGCCGGCCTTCCCACGGTACTGTTGTGGATAGAACCGTTTCGTCAATCTAACATGAAAGGAGCCTGGCAGTTATGGAACGACGCGATTTTTTGAAAAAAACGGGTGCAGCCGCCGCAGCGGTGGCAGGCACCGCCGTCTCTGCTCCGGCCGTTCTGGCCGCGGAGAAAACCTATCGCTGGAAAATGGTCACCACCTGGGCGCCCAACACCCCGGTACTGCAGACCGGCGCCGAAATGTTCGCAAAACAGGTTGAGGCCGCCACCGGCGGACGCATCAAGATACAGGTCTTCGCCGCAGGAGAGCTGGTCCCGGCTCTGGGCACCTTCGATGCGGTCTCCGACGGCACCGTGGAATGCGGCAGCGGCGCATCCTACTACCAGGCGGGAAAATCACCGGCGGCCCAGTGGTTTTCGTCGGTCCCCTTCGGCCTCAACCCCCAGGGAATGAACACCTGGTTCTACAGCGCCGGCGGCCTCAAGCTCTGGGAGGAGGTCTACGCCCCATTCAACGTGGTTCCGAGACCCCAGGGAAACACCGGCGTCCAGATGGGCGGATGGTTCCGCAAGGAGATGAAAAGCATCGACGACTACAAGGGCCTCAAGATGCGCATCCCCGGCCTGGGCGGAAAGGTCGTGGCCAAGGCCGGCGGGACGGTCGTCCTCCTGCCCGGCGGTGAAATCTTCACCTCCCTCGAACGCGGCGTCATCGATGCCACGGAATGGGTCGGCCCCCTGCTCGATCTCCGGGCCGGATTCTACAAGGCCGCCCAGTACTACTACTATCCCGGGTGGCATGAGCCCGGAACGACCCTCGAGGTGATCTTCAACAAGAAAGCCTATGAATCCCTGCCCAAGGACCTTCAGATGACCCTGGATGCCGTTGCCATGCAGACCAACCTCTGGAGCCTGAGCCAGGCCGAGGCCGGCAATGGTGCGGCCCTGGAGGAGTTGATCAACGTCCACAAGGTCAACCTGATGCGGTTTCCAGATCCCCTGCTCGAAGATCTGCGGAAGCTGGCGGCGGAGGTCCTCGAAGAGGAGGCGGCCAAGGACCCCATGGCCAAAAAGGTGAACGAAGCCTTCAAGAAGTTCAAGAAACAGATCGGCGTCTGGGGTGCGGTATCCGGGCGCCCCTACTATGACGTTATCGCCGGAAAATACGCCCTGAAAAGCGAATAAGACCGTCTTTTTCCCCACGGCGCCGGACGGCGTCACTCCGTTTCAGCCCCCTTGCCCTGCATGGGGGCTTTTTGTGTTTCAGCACCCCGGTATGGGCGCCGGCCCGAAAAGAAGCCTTGACAACCCTGGAAGATCGTAATTATTACTGGTTTGGTGTATTATCGATGTTATATATTTTTATCTCAGATCATAACCGCACGGAAACAAGGAGTCCCGAAATGAAACTGAAGTGCATTGGCATATCCATCGGCATCATCCTCATGATTGCCGCGGCCTGTTTCGGATCCACGGACGGGTCGTCCGATACGCCGCTTGCTGTCGCCCTGGAGCCGGTCTTCCAGTTTGAACCGGTCCTCGACGGTGAAGAGGTCGTCCACGACTTTGTCATCCAGAACCAGGGTAATGCCGAGTTGATCATCTACAAGGTCCAAACCGGCTGAGGGTGCACAGCCGCCTCCTTTGCGAGGCAGATCCCCGCCGGCGGCGAGGGAAAAATCACCATCAAGGTCAACACCAAGGGCTATGGCAACAAAAAACTGAGCAAAAGCATCAAGGTCCTGACCAACGATCCGACGCAGAAAAACCTGATGCTGAAAATCGAAGGAAACGTCGACAAATTCGTGGACATCCGTCCCACCCGGATCCGTATGGCCGGTCAGGCGGGGCAGGAGATCTCCAAAGAGGTGAGCATCGTTCCTCTCGAAAAATATCCCTTCAAGATCGTGGAGGCAAAACCGCAAAAAGACGGCAACATCCGGGTGGAAGTCACGGAGGACAAGGATAAGAAGGCCTACCGGCTTACCGTATTCAACTTGAAGCAGGAAAAAGCCCGCTACTACGACACCATCATCGTCAAGACCGACAGCAAGATCCGACCGGAGCTGTCCATCAGCGTCTACTGCAATATCGCTGAAAAACCCCAGGCGAAAAGCGATGGTCAGGGATGAATGCCACCCGCATCGTCATATTCGACTGCGACGGCGTGATGTTCGATACCGCGAACATCAATAAAGCCTACTATAACCGGGTGCTGACCTTCATGGGCCGCCCTGAAATGACGGCGGAGCAGTTCAATTACGTCCACGCCCACACTGGAGACGAGAGCATCGCGTACCTGTTCGACGACGAAGAGAACTTTGCCCGGGCCCAGGCATTTCGCAGCACCATGAACTACCGGGAGTTCATCCCCGGCATGGAGATCGAGCCCCATCTGAAGCCCCTCATCGCGTCGATCAAGCCCCATCTCAAGACCGCCATCGTGACCAACCGGACCGACACCATGCCGGATATCATGACGACGTTCGAGCTCGAGGACCATTTTGACATGGTGGTGACGGCCTGGGACGTCGAACGGCCGAAGCCCGACCCGGAGGGGCTGCTCAAGGTGCTGGGGCACTTCCGGCTCCGGCCTGACGAAGCCCTCTATATCGGGGACACCCATGTGGATGAAGCGGCGGCCGCCGCCGCCAACGTCCCCTTCGTGGCCTACGGCAACCCATCCCTGAAAGCAGACCATCACGTCCAGCATCTTGGTGAGATCCGGAACATCCTCTCCTGAATCCGGGCCCTGATCCGGCGATACAGATCCCCGAGAAAAGCCCATCCCCTCCGTTGGCAGGTGCTGCCATCGGAGGGGATGCTTTCCCGCTCCTTTTCCGATTTCCTTTGCGCCGGTATCCGCTATCGCCGCTTTTTTTTCCGATCCTTATCCCGTTTTTTCCTTCCAAACTCTATGCGCCCGGTACGCTGTCGGAGGAGGAGGCGAATGGGGGTTTTGGTCAGTCCCGTTCCCTCGCGGATCTGGTTGGTCAGATATCGTTCATAGGAAAAATGGACCGCCTCGGGGTAGTTGACGAAACAGACAAAGGTCGGTGGTCGGATGGAAACCTGGGTGGCATAGTAGAACTTGAGCCGCTTTCCCTTGTGGAGCGGCGGCTCATTGCGCTCCAGGGCCTCGGTCAGGATCTTGTTGATCGGACCGGTGCCGATCCGCGTGGTGTACTGGGCATAGACCTCGTCCACCCGCGAAAAGATCTTCGAAACCCGCTGACCCGTCAGGGCGGAAATGGTCATGGCGGGCGCGAAGCTCAGGAATCTGGCTGCCATACGAAGCCGTTCATAATACTCCTTGGCGGTATTCTTGTCCTTCTCGATCAGGTCCCATTTGTTGAGGAGGAGGATGCAGCCGCATCCCCGTTCTTGGGCATATCCGGCAATGCTGATATCCTGGTCGGTGATGCCGTCGGCCGCGTCAATGACGATGAGGGCGATATCACACCGGTCCAGGCTCCGCAGGGCCTTGATGATTGAAAATTTCTCGAGCTTCCGGGTGACCTTGCCCTTCCGGCGGATCCCGGCGGTGTCGATGAGCCGGTAGGGCTTCCCGTTGACGCGGCAGATCGAATCCACGGCATCCCGGGTGGTCCCGGGACGATCGCTGACCACATGTCGATCCTCACCCAGGATCCGGTTGATGAGCGAAGATTTTCCAGCATTGGGCCGCCCCACCACCGCAATCCGGATCATCTCTTCGGCAGTTTCAGGACGGGACGGCGGGATAACCGCCACCAGCTCATCGAGGAGATCGGAGACGCCGTAGCCGTGCTCGGCCGATATGGGGAAGGGCATCTCAATGCCCAGGCTGTAGAATTCGTACAGCCGTTCCTCCTGCTCCTCACCGTCGATCTTGTTGACGGCATACAGGACCGGCTTTTCGGCCGTCCGAAGCAGTGACATCAGGTCCCGGTCAAAAGGGGAGACCCCCGACTTGCCGTCCATGATCAGGATCACCGCGTCTGCATCCGCGATGGCCTGGGTAATCTGGGCCCGGATGGGGCCAGCGAAAAAGTCCTGGTCGTCATCGGCAAATCCGCCGGTATCCACCAGGGTAAACGCCAATCCGTTCCAGACGGCATCCCCGAAAATCCGGTCCCGCGTTACGCCTGGAAAATTGTCCACCAGAGCGTCCTTGGTGCGCGTCACACGGTTGAAGAAGGTCGATTTGCCCACGTTGGGGCGGCCGATCACGCTGACAATGGGTTTCATCTTCTCGCCTGGGCTCCTTTAAAGGCGGGGTATCAGAATTCGATGCTGCCGGGCGTCCGGGGAAACGGAAGCACATCCCGGATATTCCGGATGCCGGTCATGAGCATTATCACCCGCTCGAATCCCATGCCGAAGCCGCTGTGTGGTACGCTCCCGTACCTCCTTGAATCGATGTACCACCAGTAGTCATCACGGTCGAGGCCCATCTCGTCCATTCGCCCGGTCAGAACATCGAGGCGCTCCTCCCGCTGGCTCCCGCCGATGACCTCACCAATGCCTGGAACCAGAACGTCCATGGCCGCAACGGTCTTCCCGTCGTCGTTGACCCGCATGTAAAACGGCTTGATCCCTTTGGGGTAGTCGTAGATGATGACAGGCTGCTTGAAATGCACCTCGGTGATGTAACGCTCATGTTCGGACTGAAGGTCCTTCCCGAATGCCGGCGGCTGCTCGAATTTCTTCTTGGCCCGCTTGAGGATTTCCACTGCTTCGGTGTAGGGAAGGCGAATGAAATTCGATGACAGGATCCCTTCGAGCCGTGCTTTCAGCCCTTTGTCGACAAAGCGGGCGAAGAGGTCGATGTCGTCGGCGGCGTTTTCGAGCAGATACCGGGTCAGATACTGGATCAGCTCCTGGCCCAGGTCCATGTTTCCGGCCAGATCACAGAAGGCCATCTCCGGCTCGACCATCCAGAATTCTGCAACATGGCGGCTGGTATTGGAGTTTTCCGCCCGGAACGTGGGGCCGAAGGTGTAAACATCCCCCAGGGCCAGTGCGAACATCTCGGCGGAAAGCTGGCCGGAGACCGTCAGGCTCGCTTCACGCCCGAAAAAATCCCTGGAAAAATCGACCTGATCATCTTTTTTGGGGATATTTTTTAAATCCAAGGCCGTCACGTGGAACATCTCGCCGGCGCCCTCGCAGTCTGAACCGGTGATAATGGGCGAGTGGATATAGGTGAAGCCCCGCTCCCGGAAAAAGGCGTGGATGGCGTAGGCCAGATGCGAACGGATACGAAAAGCAGCGCCGTACTTGTTGGTCCGGGGGCGGAGATGGGCGATGGTCCTCAGGAACTCATCGCTGTGGCGCTTCTTCTGGAGGGGGTAGTCCTCATCAGCCTGGCCGATAACGCTGACCGTATCGGCCTGTACCTCCCATTTCTGGCCGCCGCCCTGGGAGGGAACCAGACGCCCGGTAACGGCGGCGGCGGCGCCGGTATTCAATCTTTTGACATTGCCGTAGTCTTCGATCGAGGCGTCCGCAACCACCTGGAGGTTCTTGAGGCAGGAGCCGTCGTTCAGCTCTAAGAACGAGAAGCCTTTGGAATCCCTCCGGGTCCGAACCCATCCCTTGACGAGGACTTCGTCCAGCGGACGATCCGAACGGAGCAGATGGACAATCTTTGTACGTTTCATGATATCTCCATCAAATTATGGAAGCAGGGCAACCACTGCAGGGGAAGACTCAAGATGACCCTTTTGTGCCGGCGGATCGCCCTGAATTTCATTTTCCTTTTATAATCAGTATATTTTTACCATCCTGTACCGCCAAGGGCAAGGAGGAAATTATATACCGGGACGGAGTCATTACCTTTAAGGATCATCCGGAATAGCCATCGCCGTTCAGACGCGCCGCCATCAACTCCCGGATCATGTCGGTGGAAAATCCCCGGGACGCCATATACCGATAGAGCTTGGCCTTTCGCTTGAGCGGATCCGCCTCCCGCGCATAGCGAACCAGGCATTTGGCGAACTGCGCTTCTGCCGCCGCAGCCTCTTCGGCGCTGCCGGCATAGGCCATGATCAGCCGGTCGATATGGTCTCCGGAAAGCCCTTTTTTTTTCATCTCAAACCGGATGCGTTCCGCACCGAATCCCCTTCGGACCAGCTCTTTCAAATAAAACCGGGCCGTCTCGTCGTCATCGATGTAACGAAGGCGTTCGCATTCGGCGATGACGGCATCGACCACCGCTGCCGGAAACTTCCGCTGCTTCAGCTTCCGGCGGATCTCATACCGGGTATGATCTCGCCTCGCAAGGATTCTTGCGGCAGCGTCGAAAGCCTTCCGGAAGACATCTGTCTGCTCATCCATCCGAAGGCCCCCTTCCAGAGGATTCGGGCCGAAAAAGAGGTGGCATTTTTAGGTCCATTTCTATACACTTCCGAACACAGCCTATCATCTCCGTGCTGCCTTGTCTCTTCAATATGGAAACAGGATGACCATGAATCTCATCTATTTTGCCGCATTCGTCAGCTTTGTTCTGGGGGCCTCAAGCTATATTATTGTCCGCTTCTGGGTGCTCCCGATTTATCGATATCGAAAACACCGCCGCGCCGTCGCTGAATCCCTTCCCCGATACCGCGAGGCCCGGGTGCAGGAGTCTTCCGGGGCCGCGGAAGAAAAGACCGCTGATGCTCTGTCAGCAAACCTCCGGAAGCAGGCCGCCGCACTCTCCGATGCATTTGAAATGGATGTCCCCCACTGGTACCGGATGCTGTTGAACAGCCGGGGCGAATCGCCGGTGGAAGCGGCACGCCTCCTCTCAAAGCTGGCCAATACCCGAAAATCCGATCATATTCAACAGCAGATCCAACAGATTCAAGCCGCGCTGAACCTTTAGACTGTTCAGATGGGATGGTGGGGAAGGGAGCCGTAGATGAGGCGGCGCATGGTGGGTCAGCGGACGGGGGTGAGTTGCGTCAGCCCGCCCTTGATGCGGATGGGCTGGATCGAGACCGGCTCCTCGTCATTCCTGGAAGCTTTCCCGGGAACTGCCCCAGGTTTGCCGGCATGGTACTCCCCCCATTTCAGCTGCCGATAGAATTTGGCCACTCGGCTGATATAATTCCGGGTCTCTTTGAACGGGGGAACGCCCTTGTGGATTTCAACATTCCCGGGGCCGGCGTTATAGCCGGCGAGGGCATATTTGACCTTGCCGTTGAACCGGTTGAGCATCATGCGAAAATACCGCGTGCCGCCCATGATGTTCTGATAGGGGTCGAAAGGGTCGCTGACATTCATAAGACGGGCCGTTGACGGCATCAGCTGCATCAGCCCCTGCGCGCCCTTTTCGGAGACCGCCCTGGAGTTAAAGTTGGATTCGGCCTTGATGATGGATTTCACCAGGCAGAACGGGACGCCGTAACACTGGGATGCCAGGGAAATATAGTCATCATAGGCATCCGTGCCGTAGAACGGCGCTATTCCGGCGGCCGCCACCGGTGTCGACTGCGGCGCGCCTGCAGGGACGGCTGCGGCATCGGATGCATCGGCGGCCGGCGGTTTGCTGCTGCTCTTGACAAAAAGCTCGTATCGCTCGGACGTAGGGGCATTGGTGAAATGCATCACCCCGTTGTCATCCACATATCTGTAAATATCCGCATGGAGCGATGTCACCGAAGCCGCGACAAGCCAGAACGTCAGAATGCCCGCAGTGAAGATCTTCTTTTTTCTGGCTGGAGCTGGTAATGCCGCCAAGGTGATCCTCCAATATTGTGCCCTGTGTCGCGCTTGTTTCAATCGTTTATAATTTTTATTATAGGTCTAAAATAAAATCAAGCGAAAAATTACCCGGCCATACGCCGCCATGCCACCTTTTTCTGGTGCTCCATATATTGGCGCGCCAGAAAACGGCCCGGAAATTCCGAACGTGATACATAGGGGAGCAGGCTTTCGGCCATCGACAGGCAAAGCCCGTCCATCACCTGCGCCTTCTCCTTCTCGTCAACAAAATTCCGTTCCAGAACCTTCTCAAAAACCTGAGGGCTGTCAAGGGCGTCTGCCAGGTCTTCCCGGTCTATCCCGACCCGGGAAAGGCTGCCCGCATCAGCATGGTCGACAGGCACCGCCAGGCTTGCGATGCAGGACACCCGCCATCGGTCGCCCGCCACCGGTTTCGATGCATCATGAAATTCCAGCGTCAGTCCATTCTCCAGTGGGATTGTCTTCAACAGTCTCTTCACCATACCGCTACCTCTTCTTCCATCATCATGAACCACCTCCATCCCATACATTATACCGTTTTTCCAACGGATCGAAAGCGTGACGGAAAAACATATCAAGTTTTCACAGCTTTTAAAACCGTCATGTTCAGAAAGGCATGCAACCCATTTTAAACAACCGGTGTTCATAAGCACGGTACAACCATCTGGTTATCAACAGGCTTTGGACGGCACTACAAAACCCGGGGGTTGTCAACGGCTTATCGACAATGATTGATCAGAAAATTTCATTTGAAAAAAATGTAAAATTGGATAGTTGTATTTTTATCATAATTATCGACACTCCTGATGAATAATAACTATACTAATAAAATATAATATAAAGAGATGTCAGGGGGCAAATCGGCTGCCATAAAAAGCAACGTCATGTGGTTTCATGTTTATGGCTGTTGTCAGTCGATTCTGCATTTGAATCTGTTTCAGCTGCGGCAATCCCCATATCAATGGATTTCATTTTTTGAGCTTCCACCGAACGGATATGAATATCCCGCTGTGGAAATGGAATCTCGATCCCGTTGCTTCTGAATTCCCTGTCGATGGCAAACCGGACGGCGGTTTCGACGGTCAGGCAGTTGTCGACATGGCTCCACACCCGAAGTTGAAAAATGAGTGCGCTGTCGCCGAAGTCCCGGAAGAGGACCGTTGGTTTGGGATATTTATAGGCATCCGGGGTCTCATCAGCGATGCTCAATAGAATCTTTTCCACCAGCGCCACGTCGCTGCCATAGGCAACGCCGACGTTGATGGAGCGTCGGATCCGGAAATCCTTGAAGCTCCAGTTGGTGACCTGGCCGCTGATGAACTCCGAATTGGGAATCAGGAGGGAGGCGTTGTCATAGGTCTGGATCAGGGTGGCGCGGACATTGATTTTTTTTACCTCACCCCAGACGCCGCCCACCTCGACCACGTCCCCCACCTGGATGGGCCGCTCGAAGAGGAGGATGATGCCGCTGAAAAAATTGTTGAAGATGGCCTGAAGACCGAATCCCAGACCGATGCCGAGACCCCCGAAGGCGACGGCCATGGCCTTGAAGTCGACGCCCAGGATGTTCAGGAAGATGATAAAACCGATCGACCAGATGACGTAGGTGGTAATGACGGTGACGGAGCTCTTGATGCCGGCGTTCATGCCGCTGTCGGCCAGAAATTTCTCCTCGAAGATCTTCGGCCAGATCCGGGTCAGCATGTGGATCAGCATAACGACGATGATGCCCTGCAGCAGCTTGGAGAGGCTGATGCTGAAGCTGCCCAGGGTCAGCGAGAGGTTCATCAGCTCGACGATGCTCCAGAGGAACCGGGTTTTGTCGAAATACCAGGCAAAGGTCAGGCCGACCACGGTTATCCAGAGCCAAGTCAGCCAGGATATCTGGATGAAGAACCATCGCAGCGGACGGTTTTGCCCGGTTTTTCCTGCATCGGATCTACTCGTTTTCCGGAAATGATCGTGCCACTCCCGGATCAGGTTGAAGGTGAGCCAGGACCAGAGGGCGATGGCGAGGGTGATGTTCCAGGAGGTGAGCCAATAACCGGAGAGCCCCCGGAATCCGGACAGATTGATGACGAAGCCGCCCAGCGGAATCAGGTAGATCGCGACGATGGCCAGTTTGGACATCGTCTTCATGGCCTTGGTGAGCGTTGGCGTTTCCGAAAGGATGATCCTGAATCTTCGATTAAAGCCAACCGACCAAACCGCCAGCGCCAGATAAAAGATGATCTCGATAATCTCCGATATGATGTTTTTCTGCCCAAATATCCAGACGATGAATAGCGCGGTTATGATGAAGTATCGGACCAGGCGCATCAGCCTGCGGAGACGGACTGCCAGGGGGGCGGGGATTGGGCGCACGTCCTTTTCATTCCAGTAATAGACGGCGTCGAGTCCCCACTTGGTCCAGAGCCAGATGTAGACCGCGACAAAGCTGAACCCCGACAGCAGGACAGTGGCGTAAAAATTTCGGATGAAGGCATAGAAATAGAGGACCACGGCGGCCCAGGCCAGGGGCAGGGATCGCCCTGCCATGCGGAGGACCATATGCCGCTCGGGAAAAAGCTTTGCAAGTTCCACATGCTGGTCCCATTGGTATATTTTGCGCTTGAACCGAATCATCATGGCCAACACCATGAGCACGAACAGGAGCATTCCGGCTGTACGCAGCAATCCGGCCTCAAGGATTTTTTTGTAGTCGTTTTGTATGTTTGTGGAAATGAGGCCGGGCAGATCCGCTAGAAGGTCGTTAATGCGGGTGATATCGAAGTCGTCGACCCTCGTGGTGCCTCGTTTGAAGAGGTTCTCTTTTTTTCGCTGCGCAATTGTATTCTCGAATTGGTTCTGCATGGCGGAGAGCTGATCGTGGGCCGCCTTCATGGGCGTGAGCGATGCCTCGTAGATGCCGGCCATTTTCTGGAGAAGCGATTTTTTGGTGTTGAGCTGTTCGTCCAGGGTCTTGATCTGGCCGATCAGTTTGTTTGTGACAGGATTATCCGGCATGCTTTCACGGACCGTGTCGAGCTCTTTCTGGTTGATCAGCAGTTGATTTTCGACCTTTGCCAGGCGTTCGCTGATGATGGATGCCTCCTCTTCGGCGGTCTCTATCAGAGCTGTGAGCTTTTCGAGGGCGTCTTCGTTTTCGGCTTTGGCCTGGGCGATCTTCTGCATGTCGGCATCGCTCAGATGAAGCAGGCTTTCGTGGGCCGTATGCTGCAGTGAGATGGCGCTTAAGGTCGCGTCCGTCGCTTTTTCATAGGTTTCAAGATTGGCAATCTTGGTGTTGAGTTCCATGATTTCAGCGGATTCGGTTGTCAGGGCGGTCTCCACCATGTCGCGAATTTTGTCAGGGGAAATCGGGGAGGGCGATGCCTCGGCTGGGGCTTTTTCCTCGGGCTCTCCGTGGGCGAAACCGCAGAAGAAAACGGAAAACAGCGTAATAGCCAGCAGGCCGGCCAGAGCTGAAAGGATGGACTTTCGGGTCATGCTTTCTCCTTTGGGGTGTGATGCAGGCCCCCGTCCATGGGCAACGTCCATGGGCTTCACGGTCGGTTGGTGCAGGTGCAGCTTGTCTTTCGCGTTTCATCCACCGGATCCGGAGACTTCCTCTATCCATCGTTTGAACGAAACTCGAAAGTTGAACAAAATATACGAAATTTAGGCGGAGGAAACAACCGATAAGGCAGATTCATGTGCGGGGCGTTTTCCGGCATGAACGATTCAGCCGATGGGAATGCTGTGCCTGCGGCTGACGTCGGCCGGCGGGGAAGGAATCGGATGTCGGCGGCCGATCAGGCGCGGCCGTAGAGATGGATGAAGCGCTCCAGAACCGACGGGGTGAGCAGCTCGGCAAAGCGGCGGCCGCTGCGGCTGTTTTGTTTGTAGAAATCGAGGCACGCTGAAATGACGTTGATCACGTCGTCTTCGGAGAAGATGCCGGGGATCTCGGTGGCAAGCCGGGGCTGCCGCCCCAGTTTGCCGCCCAGGAG
>CAJXSB010000029.1 GCA_913060435.1 uncultured Desulfococcus sp. | reverse complement strand
GGCCCGCTGCATCATTTTTATCGATGAACTCGACGCCCTGGGCAAGGCGCGCGGCATCAATATGGCCGGTGGAAATGACGAACGGGAGCAGACCCTGAACCAGCTGCTCGTGGAGCTGGACGGCTTTGATCCCAACATCGGCGTCATCCTTATGGCAGCCACCAACCGCCCCGAGATTCTCGATCCGGCCCTGCTGCGGCCGGGCCGCTTCGATCGGCAGATCCTCGTCGACCGGCCCGACAAGAAAGGACGACAGGATATTCTGCAGATCTACCTCGACAAGGTCGAGACCGCCTCGGACATCGATGCGGAAAGAATCGCGGGGATGACGGCCGGAATGGTCGGCGCCGATCTGGCCAACCTCGTCAACGAGGCCGTGCTTCTGGCGGTCCGGCAGGATCGGCAGCGCATCGGCATCGCCGACATCGAAGAGGCTGTCGAGCGTGTGGTTGCCGGCCTGGAGAAGAAGAACCGGGTCATCAACCCCGAAGAAAAGCGGATTGTGGCCTACCACGAGCTGGGCCATGCCATCGTCGCCATGGCCCTTCCCGGCACCGACCCGGTCCAGAAGATATCCATCATCCCCCGGGGCATTGCCGCCCTCGGCTACACCATGCAGGTGCCGACGGAGGACCGTTTCCTCATGCGGAAGACGGAGCTGGAAAACCGGATCGCCGTCCTGATGGGCGGCCGGGCGGCCGAGTCCCTCGTCTTCGGCGACGTCTCCACCGGCGCCCACAACGACCTGTCCCGCGCCGCGGACATCGCCCGGAGCATGGTCAAAAAATTCGGGATGAGCGCCCGCCTCGGTCAGGTTTACTTCGCCCGCGAGCGGCAGGCGCCGATGCTCGGCCCGCTCCAGGGCGCCGGCGGGGAATACAGTGACGAGACCGCCAAGATCATTGATGAAGAGGTGCGGCGCATCGTGGACGACCAGTATGCAGTGGCGTTCGGGATCCTCGAGGCGCATCGGCCACTGCTCGAATCCACCGCAGCGACCCTCCTTGCGGATGAAGTGATCCAGGGCGAAGCCCTGAACGCCCTGGCGGATGCCGTTGCCAAGGAACAGGCGTCCATCGGCAGAGGCGAGTCCCAGGGCGCTTCCAATAGCATCGCAGCGTGATCATGGCGCCTTCATATCCGGCAGATAACCTCCGGGCGGCATCATGACGCAGGTTCATCCGTGGATGGGCGGCTTCCGTCGGAAGCCGCCCTTGCCGTTTTTGGGAAATGTTCAAACCATTTTATCTTGACTTCAAGATAAAAGTTCTTACCATGGTTCCATGGAAACAGGAACCCACATACGGCTCGTTCTCGGAAGGACCGCAAAAGCGATTGAAAGGGTCGATCGTGAAAGCATTGCAGGCACCGGTCTCAACTTCAGCGACTTCAGCATTCTGGAGGCACTGCTGCACAAAGGCCCCCTGCCCATCAATACCATCGGCGAAAAAGTCCTTTTGACCAGCGGGTCCATGACTGCCGCTGCCAACCGGTTGGCGGAAAAAGGCCTTGTCCAGCGCATTCAGGATCCTTCCGACGGCCGTTGCTTCTATCTGCATCTCACCAGAAGTGGACGGCGGCTGATCAAGGATGCGTTTGACAAGCATTCCAAGAATCTGGAAAAAATAGCTGCGGTACTGGATGAAGCGGAGCGCAGCGAGTTGGTGAGACTGCTGAAAAAAGTAGGCTTTCACGCCAGTCGCCTCAAGCTTCCATAAAAATTGGAGAAATCGAATCCAACCCAAAGGAGGCATATATGCAGCCCAATCGAAAAGTGAAGATGACGCTGACCCGCCAGCCGACGATGGAAGGGGCCGGGGTTCATCTGAATCGTGTCTTCGGCTACGGGCAGGCTCCCCGCTTCGACCCGTTCCTGATGCTTGACGATTTTCGATCCGATACGCCCGACCATTACCTCAAGGGCTTTCCCTGGCATCCCCACCGCGGCATTGAAACGATCACCTACGTGCTCAAGGGGGATGTGGCGCACGGGGACAGCCTGGGCAACACTGGAATCATCACTTCGGGGGATGTTCAGTGGATGACCGCCGGCAGCGGCATCATCCACCAGGAGATGCCCAAGGGTGATGCCGACGGCGCCATGCACGGGTTCCAGTTGTGGGCCAATCTGCCGGCGGCCCAGAAAATGATGCCCCCCCGCTATCGAGACATCACCGCCGATCGGATTCCGGTGGTCGAAATCGATAACGGGTCCGTGGTCAAGGTCATTGCCGGATCGTTCGGGGGGGTTCGGGGGCCCATGGACGACATCGTCATCCATCCGGAATTTTTCGACTGCACCGTGCCGGCCGGCCAGGCCTTTGTCCATCCAACGGATCCCGCGTGCACGGCGTTTATCTATGTCATTGGCGGCGCCGGTCAAACCGATGGGCAGAAGCTCGAAAACGGGAAGTTGGTCCTGTTTGATGAAGGCGAGCAACTGGCTGTCCGTGCGGGGAAAGAAGCATTGCGGTTCCTGCTGTTGACCGGAAAGCCGTTGAACGAACCGGTGGCCTGGCGGGGACCGATCGTCATGAACACCCAGGAGGAACTGGAAACTGCCTTTCGCGAATACCGGGACGGAACCTTTATTCAAAACCAGTAGAGGGAGGATTATCCGATGAAAGTACTGATTGTTTATTATTCTACGTATGGGCATGTTCACAAAATGGCCGAGGCGATTGCCGAAGGCGTGACGCAGGTCGACGGCGCCGAAGCGGTCCTGCGGCGTGTTCCCGAAACCCTGCCGGACGGAGTACTCCAGAAAATGGGCGCCGTGGGTGCGCAGCAGGCCATGTCCCACGTCCCCGTCTGCACCGTGGAAGAGCTGACTGCCGCAGACGCCGTCATCTTCGGCACACCGACTCGCTTCGGCAACATGTGCGGGCAGATGCGGCAGTTCCTGGACGCCACCGGCGCGCTTTGGGCCCAGGGCGCGCTGGTCGGGAAGGTCGGCAGTGTTTTTACCAGCTCCGCCACCCAGCACGGCGGCCAGGAATCCACGATACTCTCGTTTCACATCACGCTGCTGCATCATGGTTTTGTGGTTGTGGGACTGCCCTATGCCTTTCAGGGCCAGATGCGGATCGATGAGGTGACCGGCGGTTCCCCCTATGGTGCCTCGACCATCGCAGGCGGATCCGGGGAAAGAATGCCCAGTGAGAACGAACTGGAGGGTGCGCGCTTTCAAGGCAAGCATGTTGCCGGGATTGCGAAAAAGCTCCACGGATAGATTTGAACAGAAGGCGTCTTTTTGCATGAAATCCCTTCGATGGTGGAAGAAGGACCGGAAGAAAGGAATCACTGGACGTGGATATCGAAAAAATCCTCAGGAGGCCGGAGTTTCCGCGATCGGGGAAGTATGATCCGGAATGGATGATGGAAAACCAGATGGGGCCCAACGCCGTCTGGCTTGTCGAGTGGTTGTGCAGCGTCCTCGATCTCAGGCCCGGCATGCGTGTATTGGACCTGGGCTGCGGCAAGGCGATGACCAGCATCTTTCTGGCGCGGGAATTCGGCGTGCAGGTCTGGGCTGCGGATCTATGGATGAGCCCGGACCCCAACTGGCGGCGGGCGGTAGCGGCGGGTGTTTCCGATCTGGTCTTCCCCATCAAGGCCGAGGCCCATGCCTTGCCTTTTGCCCAGGGCTTTTTCGATGCCGTGGTGTCGGTGGACGCCTTCCAGTACTTCGGTACGGACGAACTCTATATCGACTACCTCTCGCGGTTCGTCAAACCTGGCGGTGCATTCGGGATCGTCGTGGTGGGCCTGACGGAGGCGTTGGATGGCGCGCCGCCGGCCTGCCTGACCACGCCGCAGCAAAACGGGAAGATTTTCTGGGAACCATCCTGCCGCTGCTTCAAGACACGGGAATTCTGGCAAAACCTGTGGATGGGCAGCCCAATGGTCAAAAATGTCGCTGCTGAGGTCCAGCCGGACGGATGGCGCCATTGGCGGGATTTCGAGCAGGCACTCGAGGCCGCGGGCAAAAGCATTTTCCCTTCAGATGCCGAAGCCATCGACAAAGACAGGGGCAAAACCATCTGCTTTCAGCGACTGACCGCGCAGCGGACGAATGAAACCGGAGAAGATCTCTATGATCCTGCGCTGGGGGTAAAGGTGGGCGTGGACGGTTGAATCACGGTCTATTGCCCATATTTCAGTGGTGCAGCCGCCTTCTGGAGCTTCTATTGATCCAACAGCCTTTTGGCCCTGTGAATGAGATGCTGCGTCAGCTTCTTCAATAGATCTGATTCTAAATTCCAGCAATGCCAGTAGAGCTTCACGGATACGTGGCAGTCAGGCGATATATCCACCATGTGACCGGTGCGCAGCATTGGCGAACTCTGCTGATCCGGCAGCATGCCATAGGCAAGCCCCAAGGCGATGAATTCCGAAAATTTTTCAACGGATGGCACATAATTGGCCGGGATTGCGACAGGAACTTCCTTGAGAGCTTTGTGGAGGAGTTTATGATGCAGCTCGTCCTCTCGATCGAAAATAATGGCCGGTGCACGGCGCACCTCTTCGATCGTCAGTCCATTGGGAAACCATTGGGCCGCAAATTCCGGCGTTGCCATCATACGGTAAATCATTCGCCCGATATATTCAATTCGACATCCCTGCATGGGTTGCGCCGTGGTGCTGATACACCCCATGACCTCCCCATTTTTCAGCAGCTGATGGGTTTTCTCCTGATCGTCTACCCGGATGTCGAGCAGCACCCTTTCTTCCAGCAGGAAAGAATGGATCGCCTCCACCAGCCAAAAGGCAAGACTGTCGGCGTTGATGCCCACCGCCATGGACGTAAAACCTTTGCTGCCGGCCTCATCCATCTCCCCCATCAAATCGTCTTCCAGCCGTTTGACCTGGAGATAGTGCTTCACAAGCATCTCTCCGGCGGAGGTGGCCCGGGGCGGTGAGGTGCGAACGATCAACACCTGCCCCGTATGCTCTTCCAGCAATTTCACGCGCTGGGACACCGCGGATTGGGTGATGGACAATACCCTGGCAGCCTTGTCGAAACCGCCTTCCCGCACCACCATTGCCAGCGCTTCAATGAGTTTGTAATCGAGCATGGCCACAAAATTAACATAGCTAATCTGTCATTAAAACAATTAATTTTACTTTATAATCATGCTGCCCTATGTTGCGCGTGAACAAACCATCACGCATGAAGGGAAAAGATATGATTACACCATTTTTACAGGGATTCGGCACCGGAGGTGGTTTGATTGTGGCCATCGGTGCACAGAACGCCTTTGTTCTGTCTCAGGGGGTTCGGAAGAACCACCACTTGATCGTCGCATTGATTTGCATCATTTGCGATGCTGTTTTCATTTCCGCCGGAGTCGTTGGCTTCGGAACGGCTGTCTCCAGCAGTTCCACGCTATCGCAGTTGGTCGCATGGCTGGGAGCGGGGTTTCTTTTTTTCTATGGTTTGAGATCGCTTCGCTCTGCGATTCGCGGCGGAAGAATAGATACCAGTGATGAAGAATTACACACCCTGAGAACCGCCGTTATATCCACGCTGGCCGTTACCCTGCTCAATCCGCATTTTTATCTGGATACGGTCGTTCTTCTGGGTGGCGTGAGCAGCCAGTTTCCGGGGGAAAGCCGCCTGTATTTCTGGATTGGGGCTGTTTCCGCATCCACTTTATGGTTTATCAGCCTGAGCATCGGGGGGCAGATGCTTGCCCCACTGTTTAGACAACCGGTCTCCTGGCGGATTCTCGACACCGTGGTCTGCGCCACGATGTGGACCATCGCCGTATCGTTGATATCTCACGGCGTGTCCGTCTAGAGCCTGTTGATTCGGGGCCCAAATCGAATGGCCGGCAAAACGCTCACTGTTATCCGAACGGACGATAACAGACGGTAAGATCGTTGCCGCGACATACTCCGTTGACAGTTTTAATACCCGTATCTCGATACCGATAAATGGCAGAACTTGTGGCAAGGCTTCAAGGAGTTGCCCATATGTGGAAGACAAATTTTCCGATACGATAACCGCTACATGCCTGGCATCTGGATGCTTCAGTCGTTCTCGGGATGAAAATTCCAACGCCCGGAGACCGTTATGATTGGCATCGCATTCCTCCAGCATTATCTCAATTTCGTAATATGTATCTGCGCAGGCCAGGTAGGCCAATATTTCCTGGCGGATGCCGGAATGTCCGCTGCAGACCAGTTCATGATGCTCTATCTCGATATTGCCAAGCCCAAGTCTGGATGGCTTTTCGAGAATCCATTCACAAACCCATTTTCCGTCTTTGCCGACGGATTTCAGTGACGTGCAGGCGTTATCAATTATTTCCATGTTCAATGTTACCAGGATCGATTGCAAAATGTCTCGTGTAGCCGCGAGTCACACCAAAGACGATAATATTGGCTATATACAGAATCAGATTCCAGAAGTCTATAGGTACAAGTACCCATTTTTTCTCATATCGTCGTTTTAATCTGCAGGGGAGCGTCCATTGTAATCTGTCATCGGCCAGGGAAAATTCATTCATTTATCTGAATGAATATCAATGCGTTGCCGTCAATCACCCCAGTATCCATGGAACGATACCATCATTGTTCTTTCGCTGGCATTGTAATTTTCTCATTGCATAACATTTCAAGTTCATTATATATCTATCTCCCAAGGAGAAAATTGATGAACAAACTCGAATTGATTGGTACATTGAAAGACGAAGCCAGGCTCTCCAAGGCCGAGGCCGCCAAGGTGGTAGAGATATTCTTTGAAGCCATGAGCGAGGCCCTGGCAAATGGGAAACGAGTGGAAATAAGGGGGCTTTGTTCGTTTTATGTAAAAGAATACGACAGCTATGTCGGCAGGAACCCCAAGACCGGCGAAAAAGTCCGGATAAAGCCTAAAAGGCTGCCGTTTTTCAAGGCTGGAAAGGAACTCCGAGAACGGGTAGACAACCGATAGCATTCCCCGGCAATACAAAGAACCGTATTCGAACAACCAAAATAGAGCGGCTGTCATTCGGGAAATTCCTGATGCTTGGCCAATACCGAAAAAAAGACAACAAAACCGTACAGCGGAACCAGGTAAAAAGCACTCAATGTGGCGGCCAGCGGCTGGTCCATCTGCACCGCCAATGCAATGATCAGGATGTTATTGATCCAGACCTGGCTGCCGGCTGCTGCCACTCGGTCTGCCCAGTTCCGCGTCCAGGTGGAACGCCAGCCCAGAAACGCCAGCACCACGGCCAACCCGATTGAATACATCGCACAATAGAAAATCCTTTCCGGGTTGGTTTTAAGATAGGGGACGTATCGGCCCAGCGCCCCGAAATTGATCCCTGCGACCACCAGCAGTGAAATCGGATAACTCCTCCGGTTCATCGGATCGAGGAGTCCAGGCACCAGCTTCCGGAATGCGAATGCCGCCCCGAGGGGAATAAAAATGATCATGGCCAAAAATAGCGCCATGGCGGTAAGGTCATATCCCAGAGTGGCCTGGGACAGCACCTTTACCATGACGGGCAGACTGATCGGCAGCATCAGGCTGGTCACCACGGCCATGACCAGGCAGTATGAGATATTGCCCCGGCAAAGCGCGGTGAAAAAAGGAGATGACACGCCTGTGGAGGCCCCTGCAAGCAGGAGAATCGGAAGTGCCAGGGGCGGGTACAACAGCAGGGCGACCCAGTATGCCGCGGCTGGTGCAATCACCAGGCGCAGCAGGGCGCCCCAGATCATCCCCTTCCAGTTCGACAACATCGCCCGGCCCACATCCGCCGGGGTTATTCTTATAAACGCCAGAAAGAGCATGGCCATCATCAGGTATTTGATGGTTCCGGATACGGCAGCAGACGGCCCCGGCAAAAAGATCCCGGCCAGAAGAGAACCATACAGCACGGCGATCAATATATAATCTTTTTTTCCCATTTCGCTTTTCCCCCCAAAAAAACGGAAGCGTCCATCCAGGTCCTGTCGTATTCAACGCCACGCCGATTTCCGCAGGGCGCCTGAGCGACAAGATCCTATATGATTCCGGCCCGGCATTCAAAATGTAAATGCTCAACTTTCAAGATTCTTTCATGCAATGAATATGAGGTGTTCTCCGGGTGGCCTTCGAATCCATCCTCCCGAGGCGAAACGACTTGACACGGCAGGAGCGAATTCAAATTATTGTCTGCAGGCGCGGGCAGCCGACATTGCCCAACGGACTCTTTTTGCTTCATGAAAGCGCATCCGCAGCATGGCCGGTCGTCGGTATTCAAGCGATCCGATCTACAGCGGCAGCAGCGTTAAAATCAATCGAGAGGGGCAGTAATGATAGATTTACCAGTAAAAATGCGTGGTGTTTTGTTGACCGGCCATGGCGATATGGACAAGCTCGATATCCGTCAGGATATACCGGTGCCGGTTCCGGGGCCGCGGGATGTATTGGTGCATGTGGCCGCTGCGGGCGTCAACAACACAGATATCAATACTCGACTGGCCTGGTATTCTAAACATGAAGGCGCCAGCGAAGATGCCAGTTGGTCAGGCCAGCCCCTCCAGTTTCCACGCATTCAGGGTATCGATGTATGCGGTCAAATTGTCGCCGTTGGAAAAGAGATCAGCGCCGACAGAATCGGTGAGCGCGTATTGATCGAGCCATGCATTTGCGAAGCAAACGGCAGGGAACTCGAACCACCATGGTTCCTGGGCTCGGAGTGTGATGGCGGATTTGCCGAATTCACGGTGGTGGCCTCCCGGCACGCCCATAAAATCGACAGCGAATTATCGGATACGGATTTGGCATCCTTTCCATGCTCCTATTCCACGGCAGAGAACATGCTGACCAGAGCCAATGTCCATTCGGGAGAAACCGTTCTGATCACGGGCGCTTCGGGCGGTGTGGGGTCTGCCGCGGTTCAACTGGCCAAAGCCCGTGGAGCAACGGTCTGGGCGGTCACGACGCCTGCCAAATCAGCGGCGCTGCGCCAGCTGGGTGCCGACGAGACTATATCCCGCGATACGGATCTGCTTGCCACGCCCGGCGCCAACAGCGTGGATGTTGTCATTGACCTCGTGGCAGGCAACAAATTCCCCCATTATCTGGAGGTGCTGCGCCCCTGTGGTCGTTATGCCGCGGCAGGGGCTATTGCCGGCCCCCTGGTGGAGCTGGATGTCAGGACATTGTATCTGAAGGACCTCAGCCTATTTGGATGCACCATTCTTGCACCGGAAGTGTTTCCCAACCTGATTCAGCTCATTGAACGAGGGGCCATCGCTCCTGTGGTTTATCGCTCCTTTCCCATGGAACAGATCCGCGAAGCACAGGCCCTTTTCCTGGAAAAGCGTCACGTGGGCAAAATAGTGTTGAATATTTAAAGGGGAAAGCACATCAAAGGATAACTTGCAATGACTCATCGAAGCGCTATTTCCATTTTTTCAATTGGTTGTATTCTTCTATGGTATGTTGGAGGGGCAAACGCGGGTGCAGGAGATTTATGCTCTCACGCCTGGTACAAATTCATCGAAGAGAAGGTGGTGACAGGCGACGGACACGGGCATGGTCCGGATGTCGGTTCCGCCGAATGGAAGTCGGTGGTCGAGTTCAAGCTCGGCATCCGCGGAAATCCGGATGTGCCGAGTCGAGAGAGCGATGACTGGTGTCGCTACATCGATGAAACCGTTCGGATCGGCAAAAATACTTCCGGGGGTGCCACGAACGTTTCGGCGAAACATCCAGCCGCGGGCCCGTCGTTCCCCTGTGAAAACGTCCGCAGCGGCAGCATCGAAGCGCTGATTTGTCAGGAAGCGGAACTGGCGGTGCTCGACCGAAAGCTCTCCGCCGTATATGCCGATGCATCCCAAAAAGCGGCCGACCAGCACCCGCCAGTGCTCCAGGCAGAGCAGCGGGGCTGGATCAAAGGGCGCAATGACTGCTGGAAGAGCGACGACAGATATACCTGCGTCCGCGAGGCCTACCAGCGCCGCATCGCAGAATTACAGGCGATGTACCGACTGGTTCCCTTTACCGGACCGGTCCGCTATGTCTGCGACGGCAGCCCCACAAAAAAGGTCATCGCCACCTATTTCCAGACCGAACCTCCGACGCTCATCGCCGAACATGGCGACAGCGTCTCTCTGATGTATCTGCGAAAGAGCGCCAGCGGCGCCAGGTACCAGGGCCGAAATGAAAGCCTCTGGGAGCATCATGGCGAAGCAACCATTGTCTGGGGCTTCGGCGCACCCGAAATGCAATGTAAAAAAGCGCCGTCCGATGGAGGTTGAACATGGCCGCCGGGCACTGGATCCACCCCGTAGAAGATGAACCCCTGCCCCTGGCCGTGAGTGTCAGAACAAGTACCGCTCATATGCGTCGGGGAGCATTCATCCAGACGCTTCTAACCCCGCCGAATCCCCGGGCAATAAGAGGCCATAACCTTCATTTTCTTGACCAAAACCAAAATATGATGTGCTTCACCTCATTTTTTTCACCGCTTTAATCTTCAAGGCGACCGCTTTCCAGCGCTCTTTTTCCACACGATCGGCACTTTTGTGCCGGCGATGGGCCAGATATTCCAGTTCACGTTTCATTTTGCGGTAATTCTCCAGCCGCTCCCTGGAGATGTCACCGTCATCGACGGCCCCAAGAACCCTGCAGCCGGGCTCATGGGTGTGGCTGCAGTTGGCAAATCGGCAGCCCAGACCGAGCGCTTCAATCTCAGGAAATGCCGATTCGATCCCGTTATCCACTTCCCAGAAGGCGATTTCCCGGATGCCGGGGTTGTCGATCACCATTCCCCCCTGAGGCAGCATGATCAGATCCCGGGAGGTGGTCGTGTGCCTGCCCTTGCCCACATGGGCGCTTACGGAATCGGTTCGCTGTATGGTTCTACCGCAGAGGCGATTCACCAGGGTCGATTTTCCCGCACCGGAAGAACCCACCATGGTCGTGGTCGTGCCTGGAGACAGATAGGCTTCCAGTGCACTCAGGCCTGTGTCGTCTGATGCCGAGACCAGGTGTATGGGAACCCCGAATGCCACAGCCTCTGCGTCACTGACGAAATGCCCAGGATCCTGGTGAAGATCTGCTTTTGTCAGAATGATGACGGGATTCAGACCGCTGTTGTAGACCAGGGTCAAGTACCGTTCGATGCGGCGCAGGTTAAAATCCCGGTCAAGACCGCAAACGATAAAAACGGTATCCAGGTTTGCTGCTATTACCTGTTTCTTCTGCGGCTGCGCCTCCTGTCTGTGATGTGATCCTGAAGCGCCTCTGGATAAGGCATTCTGTCGCGGCAGCACCCTGAAAATCACGTTGTCGGTCATGAGGACCCAATCCCCTGTGACCGGATAGATGCCGTCATGGTTATGTTGAAGCTTCCCAGCCAGGCTGGCAAGCCATTCACGTTTACCGTTGCTTGTGCGAAAGCGGTTCTTTCTTACCCCCACCACCCTGGCCGGGATGAGGGCCTCGCTGGAAAAGCGTTCCAGCTGCCCCTGAAAATGGGGCGTCCATCCTATTTGCAAAAGATGATGAATGCTGTCGTTTTGATTTGTATCCTGTGGAATGCTCATGGTTGAGTCCTGTCCATATTTTCCCCGAAAAGGTTGCCGGTTTTCCATCGGCGCAGAACACCGCACAAGGAAGCGCTCATATCGCACCGAGGTATCTGATATTATTTGCTGTATTGATGCGGCAAATGTTGCCGACGGAGATGCAGCGATGGTGGTGGATCTCCATCAGAGATCTTCTGGGGGATAGACGGGAAGAAACAGAGCTGTCTTTACAACGGTACCGCTTTTTTTGGATACGGCACAGCTGTTGTCAATCCGCTACCAGCAGGTTGGCCCCCTGTCGGCAACATTTGACACAATATCCATTAATTTCATACACATAAAAAACCTCTCCATACCTTTTGACAAATATCTATTTATATAGACGACAAAATAAATCGTTGTCAAGAACAACCTGCAAGCCTATTCGCAGATGGTTCGTTCTCTTGAATTGTTTTCCAAAAAGGCGGCGTTTCAGATCGTGTTGAAACGCCGCCCTCGTAAGCTGCCAAACGCTCCCGTGGTCGTTCAGCACATTTGTCTATCCGCAACGGTGATCACTCTCGGACCATCTGCCTTGCAGTTCGAATGCGCTTCGGAGCCCTCCAGGAGGTCTATGCTGCCATCAGGCAAGTTCGAAGCGGTCGAGGTTCATGACCTTGTTCCACGCCGCGATGAAGTCTTCCAGGAATTTCTCCTGGGAGTCCTCGCACCCGTAGACTTCCGCCAAAGCCCGGAGTTGTGCGTTCGAACCGAAGATGAGGTCGACCCGGCTGCCGGTCCACTTGAGTTCGCCGGTTGCGCGATCATGCCCTTCGAACACCTCTTCGTCATCTGTCGCGTTCCAAACGGTACCCATGTCGAGCAGGTTCATGAAGAAGTCATTTGTAAGGGCCTCCGGACGTTTGGTGAATACGCCGTGCTGGGACTGCCCGAAATTGGCATTCAGGACGCGCATCCCCCCAACGAGGACCGTCATCTCCGGGGCGGTCAGCGTCAGCAGCTGCGCTCGATCCACCAGCAGCTCCTCCGCCGATACGGCGTATTTGGCTTTGAGGTAGTTGCGGAATCCATCTGCCGCCGGTTCGAGTACATCGAATGATGCCGCATCGGTCTGCGCTTCCGTTGCATCCATGCGTCCCGGCGTGAAGGGGACGGTCACATCATGACCGGCGTTTTTAGCCGCCTGCTCCACACCGGCGCATCCAGCCAGGACAATCAGGTCGGCGAGGGAAACCTTCTTCCCGTCGGACTGAGTGGTGTTGAAGGCCGACTGGATACCTTCAAGGGTCTGCAGCACTTTTTTGAGCTGGGCCGGCTGGTTGACTTCCCAATCCTTCTGCGGGGCGAGCCGAATCCGCGCCCCATTCGCGCCGCCGCGCTTGTCGGAGCCGCGGAACGTGGAGGCCGAGGCCCAGGCGGTCGACACCAGCTCCGGGATCGAAAGGCCCGAGGCGAGAACTTTGCCCTTGAGATCGGCGATGTCTCCCGGATCGATCAGTTCATGGTCCACCGCAGGCACCGGGTCCTGCCAGATCAGTTCCTCTTCCGGGACCTCGGGGCCGAGGTAGCGCGAGCGGGGGCCCATGTCGCGGTGGGTCAGCTTGAACCAGGCACGGGCGAAGGCATCCGCGAATTCTTCGGGATTCTCCAGGTAACGCCGCGCGATAGGTTCGTAGATCGGATCATATCGAAGGGAGAGGTCCGCCGTGGTCATCATCGGCCGGTGCTTCTTCGATGGGTCGTGCGCATCGACGATCATGTCTTCTTCGTCGACGTCCTTGGCCAGCCACTGATTCGCGCCGGCAGGGCTCTTGACCAGCTCCCACTCGTATTTGAACAGCACCTTCAGATAGCCCATGTCCCATTTGGTCGGGTTCGGCTTCCAGGCGCCCTCGATGCCGCTGCCGATGGTATCGCCGCCCTTGCCGCTGCCGAAGCTGCTTTTCCAGCCGAGTCCCATCTCCTCGATGGGGGCTGCCTCGGGCTCTGGACCGACGTTGGCCGCATCTCCCGCGCCGTGGCATTTGCCGAAGGTGTGCCCGCCGGCGACCAGCGCCACGGTCTCCTCGTCGTTCATGGCCATCCGTGCGAAGGTTTCGCGCACGTCGCGACCGGAAGCGATGGGATCCGGGTTGCCGTCCGGGCCTTCCGGGTTCACGTAGATCAGGCCCATCTGCACGGCCGCCAGCGGGTTCTCCAGATCCCGGTCGCCGCTGTATCGGCTCTTGGGCTTGTCGCTCGTCGCCAGCCATTCCTCCTCGGAGCCCCAATAGATGTCCTCTTCGGGCTCCCAGATATCCTCTCTTCCGCCGCCGAAGCCGAAGGTCGGCAACCCCATCGATTCAATGGCGCAATTGCCGGCGAGGATCATCAGGTCGGCCCAGGAGATTTTCCGGCCGTATTTCTGCTTGATCGGCCAGAGCAGCCGGCGTGCTTTGTCCAGGTTTACGTTGTCGGGCCAGCTGCTGAGGGGGGGGAAGCGCTGGCTGCCGGACCCCCCGCCGCCGCGGCCGTCGCCCATGCGGTAGGTGCCTGCGCTGTGCCACGCCATCCGGATGAAGAACCCCCCGTAGTGGCCGTAATCGGCCGGCCACCATTCCTGCGAATCGGTCATCAGGGCGTAGAGGTCCTCCTTCAAGGCCTTCAGGTCGAGCTTCTTGAACTCCTCCGCATAATTGAACCCTTTCCCCATGGGATTGCTCAGGTGAGAGTGCTGATGAAGAATCTTGAGGTTCAACTGGTTCGGCCACCAGTCCTGGTTCGACCTGCCACCGCCGGCAATGGGTTTGCCAGTCTTACCCGTTACCGGGCACTTGCCTTCGTCAGTCATAACCTTTCCTCCTTTCGTTGTCTGATCCGATGCACCGTAACACCATGAACAATTTTTACGGTGATCGCTTTTATTGTTCATGTTGTCGGACAGATCGATAGAGATTGCTACCAATCACACAATTTTTAAATTAACATAATATCTCTGTATACCGTGGCAAGGCTCATCCCCAAAAAGTTCGTTTTATTGAAACCAGACGTGGATATCTTCAGCAACGGGATGACCCGTTGCTGAGGCGATATGGCATGAACGCCATTTTATAACATATGGATGATGGGTTCACATCTCCACTTTCGAGATTCGTTCACGGAATGGACATAGGTGTTCTCCGGTTCAGGAAACTCGAAAATGAAGTTCACATCTATCTTCGGGATCAGTGCTGGGATCTTCCGCCTCAAATGATAATGATTACCAATTAACATTTATTTTCTTTTAGGTCAATGCTTATTTTGACCCGGCAATGGGGTGATGATCGCCGGTTGAAAACAAATGCCGTCGGTTGTAATTTCCATGGCATCCTTGAAAAACAGGTGAACGGTGGCAACGCTTTCAAGCAGATTCAGAGCACGGAATATATCGACAACGTTGCAAGGAACGTGATTGATTGAATTCCCGTTCCAAAGAAGAAAGGGGTGGGGAGTGATACCGAGATGGTCGTACAGCTGGTTTTTCGCCAACGAGACACTGCTGGGCTGGATGGCGGTCGCATCACTGGGACTTCTGATTCTGGGGGCAATCCTGCTGCCGGTGGTCATCGTGCAGCTTCCCAGCGATCTCCTGCTGGCGGAAGACCAGCACCAACAGCGGCGGTTCTGGAACCGGAGCCTTCAAGGCCGGCTCTATGTGATCGCCAGGAACCTGCTGGGGGGGTTGTTTTTATTGGCCGGGATCGCCATGCTGTTGACGCCGGGCCAGGGAATCGTCTCCATCATCGTGGGACTCGGGATGATGGATTTTCCCAGGAAACGGGCCGTGCTGGTCCAGGTGGCCCGCCGGGAGCGTATTCTTCGGACCATCAATCGTCTCCGCCGGCGGTTCGGCCGGGAGCCCATCAAGACCCCTGAAGCGCGCGATTCTTAGGCAGCACCGATCAGGAGCTGCGGGAGTGCACTGAAGGTGGTCAGCACACCGGCAGCCGTGCCGATGCATTCGATCCAGATTGTTTCAGACATCGAGTTCGACCTTCAGGGAGAGGAAATCAAGGAGGTCTTTCAGCGAGATGATCCCCACCAGGCGACCGTTCTCGACCACCATCAGGCGACCGGTGCGGTTTTGGTGCATGCGGGACAGGGCCTTCACCGCTTCGGTGCCGGGGGCAATGGTGTTCTGGTCGCTCATCGCCTCGGCCACGTCCCCGACAGAGGTCCGGGGCCACTGCTCCCGCGGCACTTGTTTGACCTCCCGGGTGGTGATGCAGCCCAGCAGCCGATCGCCGTCCACCACCGGAAAAAGCTTGTGGTGGTAGTGATAGATATAGTCTTCGACCAGTTTGTCCAATGTCGTCTCCGGCGGAACCGTAACCGGGCGGGGGGTCATGAAGCGGTCGAGGGTTTCGCCCTCCAGGGCGCGGCGGGTAACGAGCTGCTGGTAGGACACCTGTGCCGCGCTCCGGATGAAAAGTCCGATCAGGCAGAGCCACATCCCGGCGATCAGAAGGCCGGTCAACAGCCGATACACACCGAAAAGGATCAGCACGAATCCGAAGCCCTCACCGATTCCCGACGCGACGCGGGTGGCCCATGCCAGACGGCCCTTCCAGGCCCATAGCACGGCGCGGAGCATGCGTCCGCCGTCCAGGGGATATGCCGGCACCAGGTTGAAGAGGGCCAGCACCAGGTTGATTGCCCCCAGATAGACCATGACGCCGTTGATCGGAATCGGCCACCCGATCCCGGCCCCGAGGCGGCCCAACCCATAAAAAAGTGCCGCCATACCCAGGCTCGAGAGCGGACCCACGGCGGCGATCCGAAACTCGTCCCCGGCGCTCGGCGGCTCTTCGGTCATCTCGGCCACGCCCCCGAAGATAAAGAGCGTAATGCCCTTCATGGCCATGCCGCTCCGGCGCGCCACCAGCGAGTGACAGAATTCGTGTACGACGATGGAGACAAAGAGGCCCAGGGCACCGACGATGCCCATGGTCCAGTAGGTGCCGGAGGAGAGCGTCCCATATTTGTACGGAAAATATCCCGTCGACAGGGACCAGGCCACCAGGACCGCCAGCAGGATCCAGCTCGGATCGATGCTCACTTCGAATCCCATCAGGCGAAACAATTTGAATTTACTCCCGAACATGCTCATTCTCCCTGTCGCGTTGTTTGAAGTGCCTCTCCTCGGCATCCGGTTTTCCCATTCGCGGGCCCCGAACAGCGACGATGCCCATCGGTCTCTATTCCCTGGGGTTACCGCTTCAGCAATTTTTTGAGCTCCCCCCAGCCACGGGTATTGAGAACATCCCCGGGCGCCAGCCAACCACGCCGCGCCTGGTGGATGCCGAAACGCATGTCATCGAGATGGTCGACACTGTGGGCATCGGTGGAAATCGCAATCTTGACGCCTTTCTCCCGGGCCGCCTGGCAATAGGGCGCGGTAAGGTCGAGGCGTTTGGGATGCGCATTGAGCTCCATGAAGCAGCCCCGTTCAGCAGCCGCTTCGATGAGCCGCTCGAGGTCGACGTCGTAAGGCTCCCGCTCATTGATCAACCGGCCCGTGGGATGGGCCAGGATTCCGAAAAAAGGGTTGTCCATGGCCCGGAGGATCCGCTCGGTCTGCAGATCACGGGAGAGGCCGAAGGCCGAATGGACCGCGCATACGGTCAGGTCGAGCACCTTGAGGACCTCGTCCGGCAGGTCGAGAGAACCGTCTTTCAGGATGTCGACTTCGATCGATTTCAAGATCCTGAAGTCTTTCAGCGTCTCGTTGAGCCGGTCGATGGCCTCGACCGACGCCAGCAGGCGCCGCGCATCCAGGCCGCGGGCCATCGCAAGATGCTGGGAGTGGTCGGTGATCGCCAGGTATTCCCATCCGCGCGCCCTTGCGCCATCGGCCATCTCCGCCAGGGTGCTGCTGCCGTCGGTCGCGTCGGTGTGCACGTGAAGGTCGCCCCGAATATCCTCAATCCGGATCAGCTCGGGCAGTTCGCCGCGCTGGGCCGCCTCGATCTCGCCCCGGTCCTCCCGCAGCTCCGGGGCGATGCAGGGCAGCCCCACCTCGGCGTAGACGGAGGCCTCGCTCCTGCCGGCGACCCGCTTGTCGCCTTTGAAGACGCCATACTCGTTGATCTTCAGCCCCTTTTTCTGTCCCAGCCTTCGGACGGCGATGTTGTGCGCCTTCGCGCCGGTAAAGTAGTGGAGCCCGGCGCCGTAGCCGACCTGGGGGAGCTTCCGCAGATCGACCTGAAGGCCGGAGCGGAGCCGCACCGACGAACGGGTTTTGCCCCGGGAGATGACCTTCTCGACATCCCCGTAGGAGATGAAATGGTCCATGATGTCAGAGCCCCGCCGGCAGGTTACCAGGATATCCAGATCTCCTACGGTCTCCTTCCTGCGGCGGAAGCTGCCGGCCGCCGCAGCCTGCTTGACGCTGTCGTCGGCCTGCAGGTAGGCCAGAAGATCCCGGGCGACCGCTTCGGCAACGTGCCAAGGGGTCCGCGCTTTGCTCCAGCGCTTCTTTTCCACCTCCTCCAGGATATTTGCCTCCAGCCTGGCGCCGAAGCCGTCCAGTTGACGCACGCGGCCCGCCCGGGCAGCCTCCTCCAGGGATGCCGGATCCCCGATGCCGAGCTGCTCGTAGAGAGCCTGGACTCGCCTGGCTCCCAGCCCGGGTATGCGCATCAGGTCGTGGATGCCGGACGGCAGCTCCTTTTCCAGCGCCGTCAGCTGGGCAAGGCTGCCCGTTTCGACGATCTCCCGTATCTTTTCAGCGAGATCATCGCCAATGCCGGGAATCTCGGTCAGATCAGCCCCCTCCGCGATCATGTCCGAGGCGCTCTTTGCCATACCGCCGAAGATCCGGGCCGCATCCCGATAGGCACGGACCCGGAAGGGGTTGGCTGCCTTGATTTCCAGCAGATCCGCCATTTTGTTGAAGATGTCGGCAATGTCACGGTTGTGGACTGGCATCGGCCCCCGCCTATCCGCCGGAGGGACGCCTGGCGTCCAAAAGGGTTCCCAGCTCGATCGGGAAGGGAAAGACGATGGTGGCTCCCGGGTTGCCGCTCATCTCCTGGAGGGCCCCAAGGTACCGAAGCTGCATCGATTCGCTCTGCGTCGCCATTTTTTTGGCGGCCTCGACCAGCCGATTCGCTGCCTGGGCCTCCCCTTCGGCGTTGATGACCTTGGCGCGGCGGTTCCGCTCCGCTTCGGCCTGGCGCGCGATGGCCCGCACCATGCTCTCGTCGATGTCCACGTGCTTGATCTCGACGATGTTGACCTTGATTCCCCAGGCGTCGGTCTGTTCGTCCAGGATCTCCTGGATATCGTTGTTGAGTTTGTCCCGCTCCGCCAGCATTTCGTCCAGTTCATGCTTGCCCAGCACCGACCGGAGGGTCGTCTGGGCCAGCTGGATCGTGGCCGCCTGAAAATTCTCCACCTGGTTGATGGCCTTATCCGCGTCGACCACCCGGTAATAGAGCACCGCATTCACCTTGACCGAAACATTGTCCCGGGAGATGACGTCCTGGCTGGGGACATCCTCCACGATGGTCCTCAAATCGACCCGGACCATCTGCTGGATCATGGGGATCAGGATGATGAGCCCCGGCCCCTTGATGCCGGTGAAGCGCCCCAGGGTATAGACCACCGCCCGCTCATACTCGCGCAGGATGCGGATGGCATAGGCGAGAAACGCAATGACCAGCATTGCCGCGACCAGATACATGGTAATGGGTGGCATGGCTATTTCCTTTGCAGTTGTGGTTGTTTTTTCTGCACGACGAGGACCAGGCCCCTGGCTTCGAGCACCTCGACCCGTTCCTGGGGAGCGAGGTCCGCCTCCCCGACGGCTTTCCAGCGCTCGCCCTCCAGCCGGACATATCCCCCGCCTCCGCTCCATTCCAGCACCCTGGCCGGCCTCCCCACCAGGCTCTCGACGCCGGTGCTCACCGGCCGGCGCTGGGCCCGGAAGGCGTATCCGAGCACAAAAATCATCAGCCCACCGCTCACGGCCGCCGCCGTTGCGATCACCGGCCAGGAGAGGCGGAAGCCGGGGATATCGCCTTTGAACAGCATCGTGGCGGCCAGGACGAAGGCAACGATGCCGCCGATGCCGAGCACGCCGAAGGAGGGCACAAAGGCTTCCGCCACCATCAGGGCGATGGCGAAAAAGAGGAGCCCGAGACCCGCATGGTTGACGGGTAGCACATTCAGCGCATAGAACCCCACCAGCAGGCAGATGACCCCGACCACCCCCGGGCCCACGGCGCCCGGGTTGGCGAATTCGAAAATCAGCCCGTAGACGCCCACCAGGATCAGGATGAAGGCGATGTTGGGGTTGGTGACAAACGAAAGCAGCCGGATGCGCCAGCCCGGCTGGATGGTGCTGGTGTCGAGCCCCGCCGTCTCCAGCGTCACCTGACTTTCGCCCAGCGCGACCGCACGGCCGTCGATCTTTTCGAGCAGCTCGGGAATGTCTGCGGCCACCACGTCGATGACCTTCTGCTCCAGCGCGTCGTTGACCGCAAGGCTCACCCCCTCCCGGACCGATCGTTCGGCCCATTCGGCGTTGCGGCCCCGCATCTCGGCCAGGCTCCGGATGTAGGCGGCGGCGTCATTGACGATTTTGGCTGCCATGGCGTCCCTGGGCGGCTCCCGCGACGCCGGCGCCTCTTCGTCTTCATCCCCGGGCTGCGGCTCTTTTCCGGGGAGCGGAAGCCCCCCGCCGATCTGGACGGGCGTGGCAGCGCCGAGGTTGGTGCCCGGGGCCATGGCGGCGATGTGTGCAGCATAGAGTATATAGGTGCCGGCACTGGCGGCCCGGGAGCCCGACGGGTGCACAAATGCCGCCACCGGCACCGGCGAGGCGAGGATGCTGTGGATAATGGTGCGCATGCTCTCCGCAAGACCGCCGGGCGTGTCCATCGCCAGAATGATCAAGGGGGCGCCCTGCTCGCGGGCGGCCGCAACGCCGCTCCGGACAAAGTCGGCGGTGGCCGGCCCGATGACGCCCCGGATGTTGAGGACCTGTACGACAGCCAGACCCTCCGCCCCCGAGCTGCCGATGGGTTCTGCAGAAAAGGAATGTTGGACTGCCATCAGAACTGCAAGAAGCGCCGCCGTCAATGCAAATTGGGTTCGTCGATTCATGTTATCCTGCCTGGCGCCTTCGCCGCCGGGCCGCTGCAGCCCGGATAGAGGCGTTCCCGGCGGCATCCATTCCCGACATCGCGGGGGCTGTCCGGCCGGGCACAGTTGAAATCGCCATTCTATTGATAGCCGTTTCTACTATAATAATCATTCTGGCGGACAAGGCACCCTGACGGCCGCCCCGGAAGCCCACGGCAGGTGTTCACTTCTGCCGGGCCGTGATTATACTTACAATATTGAGAACCATCACGGCTCGACCATTCCGAGGCACGCGAGGCCTCCACGCCGCGGCATGATTCGGAAAACAACGCCGATGCTCCCCTTCGTCTTCAGTTCCGGTGGGAGTGGAGCGGCCTTGCAGAAAGGAGCCAGGATCCATGACGCCCTATCCGACCTTTCCGGCAATGATGACCGACCTTTATGAATTCACCATGGCCCAGGTCTATTTCCAGAAAAAAATGTTTCAGCCGGCCACCTTCAGCCTCTTCATCCGCGCATATCCGCCTGACCGCGGCTATTTTGTCAGCGCCGGCCTCGAAAACGCCCTCGCCTTTCTCGCATCGGCGCGGTTTGCGTCCGACGACATCGAATACCTCCAATCAACAGGGCTTTTCTCCCGGGATTTTCTGGATTACCTCGCGGATTTCCACTTCACCGGGGACGTGGCCGCCGTGCCCGAGGGAGAGATCTTTTTCAAAGACGAGCCCGTGCTCGAAGTGACCGCCCCCATCATCGAGGGGCAGCTGGTGGAGACCGCCCTCATCAACATGATCAACCTCCAGACCACCATCGCCACCAAGGTGTCCCGCTGCGTTCATGCCGCCGGCGGACGGAACATCGTCGACTTTTCGCTGCGGCGAACCCATGGGGCCGACGCCGGCATGGCCGTGGCCCGGGCCGGCTACATCGCCGGCCTGGGCGCCACCAGCAACGTGCTGGCTGGAAAGGTCTACGGCATCCCCGTGTCCGGCACCATGGCCCACTCCTTCATCACCAGCTTCGACAGTGAAATCGATGCATTTCGAGCCTT
>CAJXSB010000028.1 GCA_913060435.1 uncultured Desulfococcus sp. | reverse complement strand
GGCGCTTGCCCATTCCCGGCCCCCACGCGGGCGTCCCCCCCGTCAGCCGCGCCAGTTCCGTCATCAATCCCGTATCCCGTCCCTCGAGGGTCAAAATCAGCTTCAGATACTGCTCCGCGGTGCGTGTGGCCATTTTAACATGCCCTAAAAATAAATTTTAACGTGTGTTAAAACACAAAGTCGGTCATTCCCGGGAGAAATTCAAGTCCAAAGCGGAGAAAACCGGTGAGAGCAGGGCGGCTAATTGACCGAAAATGCGGGGGTTAGGGGTGGTGAGTGCATGCCGTCCCGCCTTGTATTTTCGTCCCTGCGGTCGTACATTTTATTTTTATACCCAGCGGGACAATTCCAGTCATGCACGAGTACATCGGCGCTGTCCATATTCATTCCAGCTATTCCGACGGCACGGGAGAAATCCCGGATATTGCGCGTGCCGCATCGGAAGTTGGACTGGATTTCCTGATGCTCAGTGACCACAATTCCCTTCGCGCGAAAAAGGACGGGCACGAGGGATGGCGGGATGGCGTGGCGCTGCTGATCGGGTACGAGATCAACGATCGGGACGACAGGAATCACTATCTCGCGTTCGGACTCGACAAGGAGGTCGGCGTGCGCATTCCGGCAAGGGAGTACGTGCGCCGGGTCCGCGAGCAGGGCGGCATCGGCTTCATCGCCCATCCGGACGAAAAACGCAGCAGCATGCCCGAGCATCCGCCGTATCCCTGGACGGACTGGGAAGCGGAGGATTTCACCGGCATCGAGATCTGGAATCACATGAGCGAGTGGATGGAGGGGCTGACGGAGGAAAACAAGTTCCAGCGCTTCATACACCCGCTGCGCTCGATCACGGCGCCTCCTGCCGAAACGCTCGCGCGCTGGGATGCCCTGAGCCGCGGCCGCCGCGTGGTGGGAATCGGCGGGACGGACGCGCATGCGCACAAGGCCGACGTCATGGGTTTTTTCGACGTCGAAGTATTCCCCTACAAGGTCATGTTCAAATCCGTGCACACCCACGTGCTGCTCGACGCGCCGCTGCGCAAGGGCGACGAGGCGCATTTCGAAGAGGACAAGTGGCGGATTTACGATGCGCTGCGCAGCGGACGCTGTTTCGTGGCAAATTCTTATCACGCCGATCCGCGCGGTTTCGCTTTTTATGCGACGTCTGCGACCGAGACCTGGCAGCAGGGCGACAGTGTCATGTTTCCCGGAGAGGGAAAACTGGCCCTGCACACCGAGCTGCCGCAGCCCGCGCGGATGCGTCTGCTCCGCAACGGCGAATGCGTGCGCGAGAAGGAGGGGCGTGAAATGACGCAGCCCGTGCACGCCCCCGGCGCCTGGCGCGTCGAAGCCTGGCTGGAGGACAGGGGCTGGATATTTTCGAATCACATCCGCATCGGCGATGCCGACGGTCACTGCTGAACACGGTCCGCGGCACGTCCGCGAACCACAAACGCTCGTACTATGCACTGCACACTCAATTCCCGCCTTCCGCAGAACGAAGAAATCGACAAACCGCAGTCCAACTGCGGCATCATCGGCGTGTATGGCGCCGCCAATGCATCCACGCTGACGTATTACGGACTGCATTCGCTGCAGCACCGCGGCCAGGAAGCGTCGGGCATCGTCTCCTGCCAGCGCACGAACGGATCGAATCCTTCGTCCAAGCTCCGCATTTTCAAAGGTCCCGGCCTGGTGACGGAAGTGTTTTCCGATCCGGCGATCATCAACGAGCTGCTGGTCGGTGACGTTGCCATCGGACACAACCGGTATTCGACGACCGGGTCGGACAACCTGGAGAACATACAGCCGTTCATGGTCAACTACCGCGACGGACAGCTCGCGGTCGCGCACAACGGCAACCTGACCAACACGCGGTCGCTGCGCAGGAAACTGCAGGAATCGGGGACGATTTTTCAGACCTCGACCGACACCGAGGTGTTCCTGCACCTGACGGCGCGGAGCAAGGCGGAGACTCCTGAGGACCGCATCATGGACGCCCTCAACACGGTGCGCGGGGCATACTCGCTGGTCATGATGCACGACGACACACTGATCGCCGCACGGGATCCGCACGGGATTCGTCCTCTCTGCATCGGGCGACAGGGCGACGCATGGGTGGTGGCCTCCGAGACCTGCGCGCTTGACATCATGCAGGCAGAGTACGTGCGCGACGTGGCGCCGGGTGAAGTCCTCTTCTTCGACCACCGCATGGACACGAACGGAGAACCCGTGCAGCGCTGGCTCGATGAAAAGCCGGAGCAGCACCACCACTGCATTTTCGAATACATTTATTTTTCCCGCCCGGACTCCCGCGTCTTTGAGGAGAACGTCGACAAAGTGCGCCGCAAGCTCGGCAAAGTGCTCGCGGAAGAGCATCCGGTCGATGGGGACGCCGACGACCCGGTGTTCGTCATGGCCGTGCCCGACAGTTCCAACACCGCCGCGGTGGGCTTCGTGCGCGGCGCGGTGAAGCAGGGCATCGAGGCCCGTGTGGAAATCGGCCTCATCCGCAATCACTATATCGGACGCACCTTCATTCAGCCCGGACAGGAGAAGAGGGAAGTGAAGGTGCGCATGAAATTCAACACGGTGAAAGGCGTGGTGGAAGGACGCAAGGTGGTCATCATCGACGACAGCATCGTGCGCGGCACCACCAGCCGTCTGCTCATCAATCTCATCCGCGAGGCCAATCCCCGCGAACTGCATGTGCGTATCAGCTCTCCGCCCATCATGAGTCCCTGTCCCTATGGCATGGATTTTCCGAGCGCCAGCGAACTGATCGCCGCACAGAACGACGGGGACGTCGAGAAAATACGCGAGGAAATCGGTGCCGACACACTCGGCTATCTCTCGGTGGAGAAAATGCTCAGCTCCGTCAGCCATGAGGGCAAGCGCAGCTACTGTACCGGCTGTTTCACCGGCTCCTATCCCGTTCCGGTCGAGGAGAACATGCGCAAGGACGAACACGAGGCCTGATGCGCAGCACCCGCCACATATCGCTGCTGCTCGCCGCATTGCTCTTCCTGCCGCCGGCAGCACACGCGCAGATATCCCCTGCGCGGACGGCCGCCGGCAGTCCGCAGTACAGCGGACGCATTCTCGTCCGCGTGCAGCCATCCGTGGTGCAGCACACGGACGGCGGCACCGAGGTGCGCACCGAAGCGCTGCGCACGGCACTGTCGCGCTGGCAGGTGAGCGGACTTCGTCCGCTGTTCGATGGCGGTGACGGCGCTTCGCTTGCGAAAGCGGGCGGCGTGGAAGGGCATCCGCTCTACGACGTCTACCTGCTGACGCCGGGTCCCCAGTTCGATCCGGATGACGTTCTCACCGATTTGCGCGGTCAGCCAGTGGTGCTGTACGCGGAGCGTGAGGTCATGTATCATCTGCACACGGCGCCGAACGATTCGGCGTGGGCGGCGCAGTGGGGAACGCAGCGCATCGGGACCGAAAAGACCTGGGAGCAAACGCGCGGTGACAGCGACATTACGGTCGGCGTCATCGACACCGGCATCGATTACGATCACCCCGATCTGCGCGGGCAGTACTGGATCAATCCCGCGGAGGATGCAAACGGCGACGGCTTTTTCCAGCCATGGCCCCGTTCGGAACTGCAGAACGGGCAAAGCGGTGATTTCGATGGTGTGGACAACGACGGCAACGGTTTCGTCGATGACGTAATCGGGTACGATTTCGTCGATCAGCCCGGCGCGGGAAACGCGGCGGGAGGAGATTACCGCGACAATGACCCGGATCCCTACGACGACATGGGACACGGAAGCAGCGTGGCCGGCATCATCGCCGCGGCCACGGACAACGGCATCGGCATCGCGGGCGTTGCCCCGGACTGCCGCATCATGACGCTGCGGGCGTTCGACGCGCGCGGCATCGGCGCCGAAAGCGACGTGGCGAGGGCCCTGGCCTACGCCGTGGCGAACGACGTGCGCGTGGTAAACATGAGTTTCGGCGACGTGATTTACTCCCGTGTCCTGCGCGACGTCATACGCTGGGCGTACGCACGCCGCGTCGTGCTCATCGCCTCCGCGGGCAACGCGCAGTCCTCCGCCCTGCATTACCCGAGCGCCTACGACGAGACAATTTCCGTCAGCGCCACGGCACAGAACGACGTGCTCGCCGGATTCTCGAATTTCGGGCAGAGCATCGACATCGCCGCGCCGGGCAGCGACATACTCACCACGGACCGTGAGGGACGATACGTAGGCTTCTATGGCACCTCCGCCGCCGCGCCGCTCGCATCGGGTGTCGCCGCGCTGGTGCTTTCGCGCCATCCGGAATTCACGCCGGAAGATGTGCGCGGCGTCCTGATCGCCTCGGCCGAGGATCTCGGCACCCGCGGGTGGGACGAGCGCTACGGGGCGGGACTGCTGCGCGCAGACCGCGCGGTGGCGCTGGACAATCCCAGCGTCGTTCGCATCACCGCCCCGCGCACCGACTTCGCGACGAACGCGCAGCAGATCTCCATCGTCGGCACCGCCGCGTCCCCCGTGATGCGCGGATACCGGCTCGAATACGGTGTCGGTGTCAATCCGACGCGGTGGAATGCAATCACCACGTCCGCGCAGGGACAGGCCGTGGCAGAGACGCTTGCCGTGTGGGACATCAACGCCCTGCCCGATACCACATACACGCTGCGTCTCGCCGCGGAGAGCGACAAGGGCGTCACACTCGACGATCGCGTCGTGCTGCACATCGACCGCACGGCACCGCTGTTTCTCGGTGCGGGCCTCGTGCCCTCTGTCGACGGCACCGCATACGGCATCGGTGTCGGTTTCCTGACCGACGACGTCACCATCGGGAAGGTGTGGTACCGCGAGGAAGGTTCTTCGCAGCCGTGGGAATGGGTGTCGGCGGAAGGAGAGACGGAGAACAACCTTTTCGCAGGGACATCGCATCGCGTGTACATGGGACCGAAATACTTCCGGCCCGGCCGGCGCTATGAGTTTTACATCAGTGCCGAGAACGCGGTGGGACTTTCGTCCGAGGCCCGCGCGGAAGGAGGTCAGAACTTCGCACTGACCATTCCCGCGCCCGTGAGCACGTTCGGCTACGTGGCGAAGGAATACGGCCTGCCGCTGATGCGGCTGTTCCGTCAGAGCGGGGATCTGAACGGCAACGGCATGCCCGAGCTGTACGGCAACAACCTCGAAGAGGACAATGCCTTCACCGCATGGGAATTCGCCGGCCGCGGATTCGCACGCGTGGACGGCGGCGCACAGGGCAAGGAGTTTCCGCGCGGCATCGGTGATCTCGACGGTGAGCCGTCTCGGGGTGCCGAAGACCCTGGCCGTGCCGTGTTCGATTCGCAGATGGGCCAGCCGCTGGGTCATCAATGAAGAAAAAGCCTTCAACGCCGGCTCGATGTATCCGGCGGGGATCTCTTCCGATCCGATTTCAATCAATAGCGTATCCATGTTTATCCCTTTTGCAGTAGTGGGTAGCCCATCTCTTCCCGCTGTTTCAAATATGCCTTGGCGCAGGCCCGGGTCAGGTTGCGTATCCTGGCGATGTATCCGGTCCTTTCGGTGACGCTGATGGCGCCGCGTGCGTCAAGAAGGTTGAAGGTGTGGGAGCATTTGAGGCAGTATTCGTAAGCGGGAAGGACCAGCGAATTCTCGATGATGCGCTTGGCCTCGGCTTCGTAGGTGTTGAAGAACTCGAAGAGCATGTCGACCTCCGCCACCTCGAAATTATAGGTCGACTGCTCGACCTCCTGCTGGTGGTGAACATGCCCGTAGCGGATCTGGTCGTTCCATTTCAGATCGAAGACATTGTCCACCCCCTGGAGATACATGGCGATCCTTTCGAGCCCGTAGGTCAGTTCGACCGGAATGGGATGGAGCTCGACGCTGCCGCACAACTGAAAATAGGTGAACTGGGTGATCTCCATGCCGTCCAGCCAGACCTCCCATCCGAGCCCCGACGCCCCCAGCGTGGGCGACTCCCAGTCGTCCTCCACAAACCGGATGTCATGGTCGAGGCAGTCGACGCCGAGATGCCGGAGGCTCTCCAGGTATTGCTCCTGAACATCGTCCGGCGAGGGCTTCAGGATCACCTGATACTGGTAGTAATGCTGGAGACGGTTGGGGTTCTCGCCGTACCTTCCGTCGGTCGGGCGGCGGGACGGCTGGACGTAGGCGACGTTCCAGGGTTCCGGTCCCAGGGATTTCAGGAGGGTGTTGTGGTGAAACGTACCGGCGCCTACCTCCAGGTCGTAAGGCTGGGTGACGACACATCCCTTTTCCCCCCAGAATGCGTTGAGTGAATGAATGATGTCTTGAAAATTCATATTGTTCCCCATTGATTGAGAATTGGTTTCCGGCGCCGGGCCGCGGACCGGCGTCATGCTGTCCGTCGCGGGCCGTCAAGGGCAGCGGTAGAGGAGTCCGTCCGTGTCGATGTCGGCATCGAGGAGGCGGGCGTCCGGCCTCTGGATCAGGATCTTTTCCCACACATCCCTGAGCCTGTCAATATGTGCCGTCTCTCCGAGCGCCCACATGCATCCGCCGCCGCCGGCGCCGGTGAAGCGGGCGCCGCAGCCTTCGCTGCGTGCGGCTTCGGCAAGCCGGTCCGCCAGATCGTCCATGACATCGGGGGTCATCTCCTTCCGGATCAGGGTTTCGTGGTTCATGGCCTCGACGGCATCCTGAACGTCCTGCCGCTTCAGGGCATCGGTAAACTTCTGGGTGCAGTGGATGATTTCCGCCCAGAGGCTCCGGTGCTTTCCGGCGACAAAGTCCCGGACCCAGCACTGGTTGATGTTCCGGGATTCGTGGGGAATGCCGCAGTAGGCGATGAGCAGGTGCTTTTGGAACGCCGCTGTGGCGGCCTTTTTACAGATGGCGTCCTTCTCGAATACGGCCTCCTTGACCCGGCCGTGCCATCGCCAGGAGTTGACACCGCCATAGGCTGCCGCCAGCTGGTCCTGGAGTCCGCAGGGAACGCCGGCGACGCTCTCCTCCAGGGCATGGGCCAGGATCGCGATCTCACGGCGGTAGAGCTGGCGGTAGACGCCGATGCGGGTGAGAACGTTGGAGAAGGCCGCAATGAGCGCCACGGCGGCGACGGACGAGCCGCCCAGTCCGCTCTTCGGCGGGGAGGTCGATTCGATGTCGATGTGGACGCCCTCGGCCTGGAAATAGGCGGCGATGGCGAACATCAGCCCCATGGGATGGTCAAAGGGCGCACTGTCGACCGGGTATTCGGCGCTCTCGAACCCCCTGGACGAAACCTTGACCGCCGATGCGTCATAGGGCAGAAGGCGGACGTGGGTCCGCAGGTCGAGGGCGATGTTGAAGGTGGAGGGATTGAGGTGCCGGAGGGGGTAGTAGAACGTGCTGATGTCCAGGGTCCCGCCCATATCGATCCGGCAGGGGGCCGAGGTCTCCACCGGCTCGGACTCCAAATAGCGTTTCAGGTTAACCGACATGACAGATGCGTCCTTCCTCTTTCTTTCTGCTTCGGATGTGGGTAAGAAAATCGAGACTCCGGGGGCGGCGGCCGAGGTGATAGGGGATGAAGGCCTCGAGAAAGCGCGTGCACGCATCACGGGTTCCCGGGTTGAGGCGGATCCGGCCGGCCGTTTGAATATCCGCCGCAGCGAGCCAGAGCAGGGCCTTCATCGCCCCTTTGGAGAGCGAATGGAGTGGATGGGTGCCGTACCCGGAGAAGCACCGCCCGCAGACCATGGCGCCCGAGGCGATGTCCACCGCAACGGCGTCAGGTGCGGCATCCAGGGCCACCCCGCAGGAGCGGCAGCGGGTCAACGCCGGAAAAAAGCCCGACAGCCGGGCAAAGTGGAGCTGGAACAGGATGTTGAGGGCCGCCGGTGCCATGTGCCTGCGGTCCAGCGCCGTGAGAGCGCCGTGAAGGAGTCTGTATCCATCCGGCTGCGGGGCGCCCTCCTCGGTGCCGGATAAAACGAGTTCGCACCAGTAGCTGGCAAGGGCGGCGCTGCGGAAGTCGCTGCGAAGGGCCTCGAGGGGATCGGACGTCCGGGCCTCCTTCAGGACGGCGAGCCTGCCGCGGCCGTCGCCGATCACGGCATGGAGAATGCGGAAAGGCTCCAGCGCCCCGGAAAACCGTCGGCAGTCCTTTCGGGCGGAGCGGGCGAAGACGGAGATCTTCCCATGATCCGGCGTGAGCAGTGTCAGGATCCGGGCATGATCGCCGTAGGGGATCCTTCGGAGCATGATCGCTGGGGTGGAGAAATCCGGCATTGTCGAGCCTCTTGAGCGGGGTGTGGCGCCGGCATTCGGCCATGAATGCCGGTCACTGGATAATCTTGATGACGGATGTTTTCCGCAGCTCCGCCAACCAGGATTGAAACTCCCGGTTGATGATTTCGTTGTAGAGCTGCTCTTCGATTTCCGGCGCCGCCTCCTCCAGGGACCTGGCAGAGGCGTTGGTGATCTTGTCCACGTAGAAGATCTGGTATCCCTGTCCCGTATCGAGCATGTCGGTGATGTCGCCTGCGTCCATGTCTGCGAGGGCGGTCTGCAGCACCTGGTTGAGTTCCTCCAGCTCGAACGTGCCCAGGAATCCGCCGTCGTCCGCCATGGGGCCGTCGGAGTGCTGCCGCGCCATTTCGGCAAATGATGCTCCGGCGAGGCACTCCCGGCGGATGGCCGCCAGCCGCTCCCTGGCGGCCGCCTTTTCCGCCGCTTCCGCCAGGGGGGGAACCGAGATCAGAATGGTCCTGAGGTGGTATTCCTTCTCGAAGCGGTATTTTTCCGGATGGGCGTTGTAATATTCGGAAATATCCTCCCGTGTGATGACGATCTTCGATTTGACCTCCCGGTTGACCAGTTTGGTCCGGAGGATCTGTTCCTTGATCCGCGCCCGGTATTCCTCCAGGGTCAATCCCTGCTGTTTCAAGGCTTCGACCAGGTCCTCTTCGGTGCGGAAGCTCTGGGATTTGATCCGTTCGATGGCGCCGTCGATCTCCTGTTCGCTCACCGTAATATTGAGCCGCTTGATCTCCTGGCTCGTCAGCTTTTTGTCGATGAGCTGGTTGAGGACGTCCCCCCTCAGCTTGTACCGTGCTGCCGCCTCCTCCTCGGGGGGGTATCCCATGGCGGCCAGTCGCTCCTCGTACGGCCGTATGGCCTGGTTCAGTTCATAGAGCGAGATGATCTCGTCATTGACCACCGCGGCGATGCGGTCGATGACCTTGGGGTCGGCCCATGCGCCCGGTGCGTGCAGGACGTGCAAGGCGATGATGACGGCGATGAGCATGCCGGAGAGTCGGGCGCAGCGGACGGAGAAAAGAGTGGCTTTGAGCATATATGTTTCACCTGGATGAAATTGACGGTTGCGGATGGCGGATGCGCTTTCATGCCGTTTTGTTGACGTCAGCCGGGGCCGTTCCCCGAAACCCTCGATCCGCCCAGGGCAGGCTGTTTCGGCAACATCCTTTTGTAAACGTTCTTTTGTCTTCCTGTCAACATCGGCGCTTTCGGGAGCAGCCGGCGGCGCGAAGGCGGGGGGCAGCGGAAGCGCGCCGCGGCTGGAAGGGTGGCACCTTTCCCGCATGTGCGGATGGTATGATGAAAATCGCCAATAATTCAGCCGTTAACACGCTGGGCAATTTCTTTCAAGGTGTTTTTGGTCTGGGCCAGGCGGGCGCCGATGGCCCCCCGGGGGATCTTGACTTTCAGCACGTGGTCCGGGGTAAAGGTGAACCGGTCCGGGCGGTCGGTGATCAGGTCGACGATGCCGAAGGGGTTTTTCTGGTGCACCTCCGAGAAGTGGAGGGAGAGAAGGGTTTCGGCGAGATCGAGGCGCTTCACGCCGGCCTTTGCGGCAAGGATCTTCAGCATGATCTTGAGCAGAAGGTTGCCGGTCTCCTCGGTCAGGGGGCCGAAGCGGTCGACAAGCTCCGAGCGGAATTCGGAGATTTCCCGGACGGCCGTCATCCGGGACAGTCGTCGATAGGCGCTCATGCGCTGATCGATGTCCGGGATGTAGGATTCGGGGATAAAGAAGGACATGGGGATGTTGATCTCCGGCTCGAGGGGCTCCCGGATCGGCTCGCCTTTCAGCTCCGAGACGGCGTCCTCCATCAGCTTCAAAAACATGTCGTAGCCGACGGCGGCGATATGCCCCGACTGCGACGCCCCGAGAATGGTGCCGCCTCCCCGGATCCGCAGATCGCTCATGGCGATCTGAAAGCCCGCCCCCAGGTCACTGTGCTCCATCAGCACCTTGAGGCGCTTCTGGGCGTCCTTGCCCAGGCCGCTCTCCTCGGGAATGAACAGATACGCGAAGGCCTGCTCGTCCGCTCGTCCCACGCGTCCCCGCAGCTGGTATATCTGGGCCAGGCCCAGCCGATCGGCCCGGTTGACCAGGATCGTATTGGCCCCCGGGACGTCGAGGCCGGATTCGATGATGGTCGTGCAGACCAGCATGTCGACTTCCTGGTACAGAAACCGCATCATGACCTTTTCGAGGTCATCCTCGCCCATGCGGCCGTGGGCGATGTCGAGCCGCACCTCGGGAACGATCTCCTGAAGCCGTTCGGCCATCCGTTCGATGGTATGGATGTTATTGTGAACAAAGAAGATCTGCCCCTTCCGCTTCAACTCCTTCCGGACGGCGTCGCGGATCACCCCCTCTTCGAATTCTGAAATATAGGTGATGATGGGGCGGCGGGCCTCGGGCGGGGTCGAGATGACGCTGATGTCCCGGATGCCGGTGAGGGACATGTGCAGGGTTCTCGGGATCGGGGTGGCGGTCAGCGCCAGCACATCGACGGTGCTGCGAAACGATTTGAGGCGCTCCTTGTGCTTGACGCCGAAGCGCTGCTCCTCATCCAGGATGATCAGGCCCAGGTCCTGGAATACGATGTCCTTCTGAAGGAGCCGGTGGGTGCCGACGACGATGTCCAGCCGGCCTGCGGCCAATCCCTCGACGATGCTGCGCTGCTCCTTTGCCGAGCGGAACCGGCTCAGGCAGGCGATATGGAAGGGGGTGTTCTGGAACCGCTGGGAAAAGGTTTCAAAATGCTGCTCGGCCAGGACCGTCGTCGGCACGAGAACAGCCACCTGCTTTCCGTTGCAGGCGGCAACGTATGCCGCCCGGAGGACGACCTCGGTCTTGCCGTACCCCACGTCGCCGCAGACCAGGCGGTCCATGGCGGTCGGCTTCTGCATGTCCTCGAGCACGTCCTGGATGGCCCGGGTCTGGTCCGGGGTCTCCTCGAAGGGGAAGCCGGCCTCGAACGCCGCGAGATCCGTGTCGGCCAGGTGGAAGGCAAAGCCCGTCTTGACCGAGCGCTCCGCATAGACCTTCAGGAGGTCCCCTGCGATCTTTTCAACGGATTTTCTGACCTTGGCCTTGACCGCATCCCAGGAGCCGCCCCCCATCTTGTCCAGAATCGGCTCGATCCCCTCGACGCCCATGTATTTCTGAATCATGCTCATGCGGTCCACCGGCAGGTAGAGCTTGTCGTCATCCCTGAAGAAGATCTCGAGAAAATCGTTGGCGGCATGGTTGATGGTCAGCTTCTTCAGCCCCTGGTAACGGCCGATGCCGTGCTCTGCATGAACCACCAGGTCCCCCGCCTTCAGCTCGTCCAGGGAGAGGAACTCTGCGCGGGCGGTCCTGGGGGCGGCCTTTCGTCTGGGGGCGCCCGGGCCGAAGATGTCCGCCTCCGTGACGACCGCGATCGACTCGGACGGCCATGTGAATCCGGCGGATAAATGCCCTTTTACGAGAAATACGGCCCCCTTTGCCCGCCGAATCCCCGCGAAGGCCTCCAGGGGGACCGGCGTAATGCCGTAGGGGGCCAGAAGGGTGGCCAGACGCTCGGAGCGGGGACGGTTGCCGCAAGCGAAGACCGTCGTCCGATCGGCGGCCCGGTTTTCCCGGATCCAGTCCGCCATGGGCGCAAAGGGGGACGCATCCGGTTTGGTCGGCGACACCTTTTCCCGGAGGAATGTCGTATCGCCGGTGGAGACATGGTACCGGGCTCCCAGGTCGGCGCCGCCCGGTCCGGTGAACGGCAGGAGCCTCATGGCGAGGGTGCGCCGCGTTGAAAGCCGGGATTCAATGTCATCCCATGAGAGGTAGAGGGCTTCGGGGGCCACGCAGACCCTGCGGTCGGCGACGGCTGCTGTAAAGCTTTCCTCGGCCTGTGCAAGGGTCTCGTCCGCGAGCTTTCTGAGCCGCCCCGGCTCCGCCAGCACCACGAGGCCATCGGCCGGGGTGTAGTCGAAGAGGGTGTCGAGCCGGGTATAGATGAGCGGGAGAAGCCCTTCGATGCCGGAGAAGCCGCCGTTCGTCTTGATGCGGTCGATCACCTCCCGGGCGGCGCTGGCGGGAAGCTCCAGACGGCTGGCCTGGGCGCGGATGTTCGCGGTGATCTCGTTGATCCGCTCCATGTCGAGAATCGACTCCTTGGCCGGAAGGATGACGACTTCGTCGACATTCTGAAGGGTCCGCTGGTTCGAGGAGGAAAAGAAGCGGATGGATTCGACCAGGTCCCCGAACATCTCGATGCGGATCGGTTCGGGGTAAGTCGGCGAGAAGATGTCGATGATGCCCCCTCGAACGCAGAAGTCGCCGGGCTCCTCGACCAGCGCCGACCGGGTGTACCCTCCGGCGATCAGCTTTGCCAGCAGCAGGTCGCGGTCGATCTCCTCATTGGTCATGATCAGTTCGGCAAAATCGTTGAGCGCCTTTTTGGGGATCAGCTTCCGCTGCAGTGCCTCGACCGTCGTCACCGTCACGCAGGGGCGAGGGCCGCTGGTCTGCTGGTAGAGGGCCCGGAGGCGTTCGGCCGTGGTGCTGCTGTGGTAGGAGACAAATTTGAACGGCGAGAGGTTGTAGGGTGCGAAATAGAGCAGCTCCCGGCTGTCGCCGTCCGAAAAGAATAGAAAGTCCATGATGAAGCGCTCCGCATCCTTGGCCGAAGGGAGGACGACCGTCATGGGAGCGGGCTTCTCACGGAAAATCCTGGCCACCAGATAGGCCTGGCATCCATCGGACAGGCCGTCACATGCCACGGAGCGATGGCTGCCGAGGCCGGCGATGATATCATTGATCGAACTTTTTTCTTGATTTTGTATCATAAGCGTATTAAAAGATTGCCTCTCACGCCGACGTAGCTCAGCTGGTAGAGCAGCTGATTCGTAATCAGCAGGCCAGCGGTTCGAGTCCGCTCGTCGGCTCCAATAACTGTCTAAAGCCGTTTCGAGGATTCCACTCCAAACGGCTTTTTTTGTTTTTTTGGTCCCGGTGCTTCGGCTGCCGGGCCCAGCCCTGGTCCGGCGGCCGCCTGTGATGGTCCCGGCTCCTATACCATAAAGGGGTATGGAGCGGCAATGACATCCGGAAGCTTTCGACGCCGGGGTACAGGAGCGTGCGAGAGGAGGGCTTAGGGGGATGGGGGCGACAAAACCGGCGCTGGTGGCAAACTGGGAGACCCTGCAGCGGATTTTCATCCGCCCGGAGGACGAAGATTCCCGCAGGACCCTGATCAAATACATGGAGCAGATCCTCTTCGGCCTTCACGAATTCCTGAAAGCCCATGTGGGCATCACCCGGGAGGCGAGCCTGGAGGCGCTCTCCGAAAGGTTCACGGAGAGCCGGATCTGCAGCCATCCCCAGAAAAAGCTGGCCGACGTCATCCAGGGCATCATCGAGGAGATCGCCCCCCATGCCGTCAATGTGGCATCGCCCTATTTTATCGGCCACATGACGTCGGCCATCCCTTTTTTCATGGTCCACCTCCACACCATTACGGCGGCGCTCAACCAGAACGTCGTCAAGATGGAGACCTCCAAGGTGGTCTCGATCATCGAGCGCCAGGTGCTGGCCAAGCTGCACCGCCTGATCTTCGGCTGCAGCGGGGATTTCTACAACACCCATATCCAGGCGCCGACAAGCACCTTGGGCGGCTTCGTGGACGACGGCACCCTTGCCAATCTCACGGCCATGTGGGTCGCCAGAAACCGCTGCTTTCCCCCGAAGGAGGGATTCGAGGGCGTCGAGGCCGCAGGCATCGCAGCGGCCCACCGCGCATACGGCGTCGACCGGAGCGTCATTCTGGTCTCGGGGCTGGCCCACTACTCCCTGAGAAAAGCCGGCGGTGTTTTGGGCATCGGCAGCGGCAACATTATTTCCGTGCCCTCTTCCGTCGATCATCGCATGGATCCCGAACGCCTCGAGGCGGTCATTCAGGAGCTGAAATCCGGAGCCTCCCGGACGCGGATCCTGGGGGTGGTCGCCATTGCCGGCGCCACCGAGACCGGGACGGTCGACCCCCTCGACGCCGTCGCCGACATCTGCAGCCGGGAGAAGATCCATTTTCATGTCGATGCGGCCTGGGGGGGGCCGACGCTCCTGTCGGACAAATACCGGTCGCTGCTCAAGGGCATTGAACGGGCCGACTCCGTCACCATCGACGGCCACAAGCAGTTTTACATGCCCATGGGCTGCGGCATGGTCTTTTTCCGCGACCCCAGGGTCATGGATCTGATCGCCTATCATGCCGCCTACATCAATCGCCCCGGGTCGGTGGATCTGGGAATCCGCTCCCTCGAGGGGAGCCGGCCGGCGGTCTCCCTGGTGCTGGGAAGCGCCCTGGAGATCATGGGGAGCCGGGGCTATGCCCTGCTGATCGAGCACGGCATCGAAACGGCGCGGGCTTTCGCCGAGGAGATCGAAAAGCGGCCCCTCTTTGCGCTCGTCACCCCGCCGCAGCTCAATATCCTGACCTACCGGGTTTTTCCCGAAGAGATCCGGCGCCGCTGGGCTTCGACCGGGCCGGAGGAGAGGGCCCGGCTGATGCGGCAGGGGAACGAGATCAACATCGCCGTCCAGCGCATCCAGCGCGAGGCGGGGCAGAGCTTCGTTTCCCGGACGACCCTCGACAATGCAGTGGTGCTCCGGGCCGTGATCATGAATCCCATGACCCATATGGGGATCCTCCGTGATATTCTCGACGAGCAGGAAGAAATTTATCGCCGGGAGGTGCTGCGGAAGGCTTGACAATCGACCGACCGCTCCCAATAATTTAAAAAAAATTGTGGGATCGACGGAATTTATCGAAACAACGGTTTGTGGAAACAACGGGAGGAAGAATGCAAGCCAGCAAGGAGACACACCAGTTTAAAACCGAAGTACAGCAGCTGCTGAACCTGATCGTCAATTCGCTCTACTCCAACAGGGACATCTTTCTGCGCGAGCTCATCTCGAATGCATCGGATGCCATCGACAAGCTCCGGTTCAAGAGCCAGACGGATCCGGAGATCATGGGGGAGGATACCGAACTCCGGATCCGGATTGAAAGAGATCCGGAAAAGCGCACGATTACCGTTGCCGACAACGGCATCGGCATGACCCGCGACGAGGTCATGGAAAATATCGGCACCATTGCCAAAAGCGGAACCGCCGCCTTTGCCGAGGCCCTTCAGAAGGTCAAGGAGCAGAACGCCCTCACACCCGAGCTGATCGGACAGTTCGGGGTGGGGTTCTACAGCGCCTTCATCGTCGCCGAGGAGGTAACCCTGCTCACCCGGGCGGCAGGATCGGATGAAGCGATTATATGGACCTCCCGGGGAGACGGCGACTTCACCATCGCAGCGGCGGAGAAGCCGGGAAGGGGCACCGAGATCACCCTCAAGCTCAAAGAGAATGCCGAGGGGGAGAAGGACTACACCCAGGAATGGGTCATCCGGGACATCATCAAGCGGCATTCGGATTTTGTGGCCTACCCCATCGTCATGGAGGTGGAGCGGGATGAGCCGATTCCGGAGAACGAACAGCTCCAGGACAAGGACGGCAAGCCCATCGGCGAAGCTACCCGCAAGGTCCGGGCCGATGAAACCCTGAACTCCATGAAGGCGATCTGGGCCCGGAGCAAGAACGAGATTTCGGCGGATGAGTACAACGAATTCTACAAGCACCTGAGCCATGACTGGAGCGATCCCCTGACGCATCTCCACGTCAAGCTCGAGGGGGTGACCGAATACAGCGCTCTTCTCTATATCCCGGCCACCGCGCCCTTCGACCTCTTTTTTCCCGAGCGGAAGCACGGCATCCAGCTCTACTGCAAGCGGGTCTTCATCATGGAAGACTGCAAGGAGCTGATCCCCGAATACCTGCGCTTTGTCAAAGGCGTGGTGGATGCGCCGGACCTGAACCTCAACGTGAGCCGCGAGATCCTCCAGCAGGACCGGCTGGTCCGGAATATCCGAAAAAACCTGGTCAAGAAGGTCCTCGACCACCTGAAGGGGCTTGATGATGCGTCCTATGAAACGTTCTACAAGGAGTTCGGCGCGGTGCTCAAGGAGGGCCTCCACTCCGACTGGGAAAACAAGGACCGGCTCGCCGAGCTCATCCAGTTCAAGACCACCAAATCCGAGGATAAATTCGTCCGGCTCAAGGATGTGGTGGCCAACATGAAGCCGGACCAGGACGCCATCTACTATATTACGGGCGAGAACCTCTCCATGATTGCCAACAGCCCCCACCTCGAGGCCCTCAAGGCCAAGGACTACGAGGTCCTCCTGATGACCGACCCCGTGGATGAATGGGTGGTCCAGTCCCTCCAGGAATACGATGGAAAGAAGCTGAAGAGCGCGGAAAAGGGCGATCTCGACATCGATGGGGCGGAATCGGAGAAAAGCGATGCCTTCAACGCCCTGTTCGGCCGGATCAAGTCCTTTCTTGACGGCCGCGTCAAGGATGTCAAGCCGTCGTCACACCTCAAGGCGTCGGTGGCCTGCCTGTCGGGCGAAGATCATGACATGAGCGCTTACATGGAGAAGCTTATCAAGGCGTCGGGGGGGCAGGCCCCGGAAAGCAAGCGCATCCTGGAGCTGAACACCAAGCATCCGGTGATTGAAAAGATCAACGCCGTGTTTGAAAAGGACCGGAATGATCCGGCCCTCGAAGATTACAGCCGCCTTCTTCTCGATATGGCCGTCATCAGCGAGGGGGGGAAGATCGAGGATCCTTCCCGCTTCAATCAGCTGGTGGGAGAGCTGATGAATACGGCACTCAGCAAATAATACCGGTCCCCTGCTGTCAAGGTTCCGGAGACGCCCGACCCCGGGCGTCTCCGGAAGCCTACTGAATCTGGAATTTCAGTTTCCATCGGGCGCCGCCCTTCTGGACGACGATGTAATCCTCTCCAATAAAGGCGACAGATGCCCCGTCGATCGATCCCCCCTCCTTCAGTATACTGCCGTTGACCACCACCAGCCGATCCTCCGGGGTCGGTGACCAGACCAGGGCTTGTATGGCCATGCCGGTCTCCTCCTGGGACTTGACCGGCAGGTCGTCATGGGAGCTGCGCTCGGCGGTTTCCGGGGAAGTTGCCGTTGCCGCTACGGTGCCGGGGGGTTTGGTGGCGCCCGTCCCTTTTACGGCCGCTGCCGGCGTACCGGCGGGGCTGGTGCCGGGCGCTTGGTCTGCCGGTGCTGTTGCTGCGGCCAGGCCTCCGGCGGCCGTCCGGCGATGCGGTTCGGCCGTTGCCGGGACCCTCGGCACCGTCGCAGGCCGGGCTTGCTTCGGCGCCGCCTTTGTCATCGGGGGAGCAGGGGCCACGGTGGTGGCGGGAGGGGCATGTTCCAGTGGGGCCGGGGCCAGTGAACGGCGCTGGCCATCATCGGCGGATGGGTGCGGATCGGTCTTGGCGATCCCGGCACCGGTGCCTGCGGGAGGTGGGCCGCCGCGGCCCGGAAGCGGCGGGGCGTAGCGCCAGATGGTCCAGGAGAAGCCCCCCAGGAGGAATAGAATGAAGGCGGTGAACGCGGCCCTCCGAAGGAAGATGCCCCGCGAGCGGCCGGCCATCCTTTGGGGGACGAGCCGGCGCAACTGTCTCTGGGAGGGGTCGCGGGGCTTCCGGCCGGCCGATGTCTCCCGCTCCAGCCGCTGCAGGGCCTTCAGGATGGAGCTCATGGGAGCGCCGCCTTCCGGCTTTCCGGACCGCTTTCCTGGAGGCGGGGGATCTCCGGCAGGTCCATATCGTTGTACAGGGCGATCATGGTCAGCGGCCCGACGTATCCGTCAACGGGCAGGCCGTGGCGAGCCTGGAGATCCTCGACCGCGTTTCGGGTCCGGGGATCGAAGCGGGGGCTCAGGTCGATGTCGGCGTAGCCGATATCCTGAAGCATCATTTTCAGTGTGATGATCGATGCCTGCGGCGCGTTGAGCGGGATGATGCCGACCAGTCCTCGAAGGTTCCTCCAGAGAACGTAGGACCGCCCGGTCCAGTGCGGCCTCAGCCCATCCCAGCTGCCGGTGATCCTTTGCCGCCCATCCAGGAGCGTCAGCTGGCCGTTTTCCTGAATCCGCACCAATGTCAGGAATGCGGCCCCTGCGTCGGTGGAGGGTTGAAATTCGAGGATTACCGGAAGGTTCAATCGCCGGATGAGGGCGAGGCTGGAATCCTGTCGTGCGGCGTAGACGTCGTAGCCTTCACCGGCGGCCGCGAGCTGGAAGAACAGCTTGGGGTCGTCGATGCGATCGACAGCCGGATTGATGCTGGCGGCGTTGGATTGCCAGCGGCCGAGGGAAGCCTCGAAGGCCCGCCTGCGGGATCCCGGCCGATCCATGGTTTCGAGAGCGTCTGCCAGCGCCTGCACCGGTGCCGCTGCCGTGACCGGGGTTTCGGCGGGATCCGATGCTGATGCCGACGGTGTGGAGGCCTCGGCCGGGGCTGGGGTATCGAGGGGGGTTGTCGGTACGGCTGCCGTGACCGGGGTTTCGGCGGGAGCCGACGCCGATGCCGGCGGTGTGGAGACCTCCGCCGGGGCTGGGGTATCGAGGGGGGCTGCCGGAGCGGCTTCCGTCGGCGCTGCTGCCGTGACCGGGGTTTCAGCGGGAGCCGACGCCGATGCCGGCGGAGTGGAGACCTCCGCTGGGGCTGGGGTATCGAGAGGGGCTGCCGGAGCAGCTTCCGCCTGCAGCGGTGCCTGGACCGCTGCCGTGACCGGAGTTTTGGTAGGTGGCGCCGCCGGCGTCCCGGCAGGCGCGGCTGGCGGGGGCGCGTCCATGTCCGCCGTTTCCATTTCCGGCGACGGCATCGCGGGCGCCGGGGTGGTGTTGTCTTGGAGGGGAGGCGTCGTTGTATTGGACGCTGCCGGCATCTCCGTGAGCGCTGCCGGTTCGAAGCGGTCTTTGGGCAGCGCCTCCCCGACGGGTTCGCTGGGTCGGGACGGCACGGCATCGCGCCGTAGCGCATCCTGACGGGGAGCGCCCTCCGGCGCCGGGCTGCCGGAGACGACATGGCGCAGCGTTTCGGGCAGGCCGAGCTGGCCGTTGAAGTGGACGGCGGCGGCCAGGATGATGCCGGCGGCGGCGGCCCCCCAGACAACCCAGCGGCGCCACCCCCGGGAGGCGCCGCTGCGGGCGCTGCTGGAGATCTCCTGGATGGCGGCGGCGGTGATGCGGCCGGTGATCCGGCGCTGGTGGAGGCCGTATGCCGTCAGGAGCGCCCGGTCGCAGATGATATTGATCAGCCGCGGTACTCCCCTCGAATAGCGAAAGACCGCCCGGAAGGCATTCCGGCTGAATTTCAACGCCGGGCGCTGCGCGGCGATCTGAAGCCGGTGACGGATATAGTCTCGGGTTTCGCTCAGAGTGAGGGGCCGCAGGTGGCAGCTCAGGGTGATCCGCTGCCGCAGCTGCCTCAGGTCGTGGGAATCGAGAAGATCCCGCAGCTCCGGCTGACCGACCAGGATGATCTGGAGGAGCTTGCTGGTGTTCGTCTCCAGATTGGAGAGGAGGCGGAGCTGCTCGAGGACATCCCGGTTGAGGTTCTGGGCCTCGTCGATGAGCAGGAGCACCTGCCTGCCCTGTCGCTTTCGCTCCATGAGGAAGCGGTTGAGCCTGTCGATGAGGTCTTTGGCGCTTTCCGATCCCGCATCGATGCCGAACTCCTCGTTGATGGTCTGGAGGAGCTGAATGGCATCGAGCATGGGGTTGAAGATATAGGCGGCTTCGGCATTCTCTTCCAGGCTGTCCAGAAAGACCCGGCAGAGCGTGGTTTTGCCTGTGCCGACCTCCCCGGTGATCTCCACGAAGCCGTCGCCCTGGGAAACGGCGTAGGTGAGATGGGCCAAGACCTCTTCATGGCTCCGGCTCAGAAAAAGATAGGCCGGATTGGGGACGAGCTGAAAGGGTCTTTCCTTGAATCCGAAGAAATTTTCATACATCTATCCACTCCACTCCCCCAGACCGCGGTGTTTCCGGTACAGATCCCCGGTCTCCCGGGGGGTGCAGATGCGGCTGTCCGTCTGCGGATGTTGCCTTGCGGGCCTCACCGTTCTTTGCGCTTCGATCCCGGCTGATAGGTGCACAGGGGCTCCTCGCTCAGATAATCGCCCGTGGCCTCGTAAGCCCTGGCCCGACATCCGCCGCAGACCCGCTTGTATTCGCAGCACCCGCACTTTCCTTTGAGGTTGTCGTAATTTCTCAGGGAGAGAAAGATTTCGGAATGGTTCCAGATTTCCCGGAATGGCCTCCGGGTCACGTTGCCGCAGTCGAGCTCGAGGAATCCGCATGGCTGGACGGTACCGGTGTGGGAGATGAAGCAGAACCCGGTGCCCCCGAGGCAGCCGCGGGTCACGGCGTCGAGGCCGTGGGTATCAAATGTTACGGTCTTTCCCTCCTCACGGGCCCGCTGACGAAGGATGCGGTAGTAGTGGGGTGCGCAGGTCGCCTTGAGTTGAAGGGGGGTTTTCTCCCGTTGATCGTAGAACCAGTTGAGGGCCGACTCATATTGGGCGGCGTCGATGGCCTGGTCGGCGATGTACTTCCCCCGCCCAGTCGGCACCAGCAGAAAAATATGGTGGGCCACCGCCCCCAGCGACACCGCCAGTTCCTGTATTTTGGGCATCTCCTCGAGATTGGTCTTGGTGATGGTGGTGTTGATCTGGAATTCAATGCCGGCGGCCTTGGCCAGGCGGATGCCCCGGAGCGCCCCCTCGAAGGCGCCCGGCACCCCACGGAAGGCGTCGTGTTTTTCACGGGTGGCGCCGTCGAGGCTGATGCTGATGCGGCGGATGCCGGCCGCAACCATCTGGCCGGCGGACGCCTCGGTGATCATGGTGCCGTTGGGGGCCATCACCATCCGAAGGCCGAGGTCGGTCCCGTACCGGGCGATCTCGAAAATGTCCGGCCGCAGGAGGGGCTCGCCGCCGGTGAGGATGACGATGGGGTTCCCGGTCGCGTTGATTTCATCGAGGAGGTTCCGGCAGGCGGCCGTATCGAGTTCGCCGGTGTAGGGCCCCATGGTGGCCGCAGCGCGGCAGTGGACGCATGAGAGGTTGCAGTTTCGGGTGACTTCCCATGCGACCAGGCGGAGTTCGCTGCCCTTCTTCTCGGCATGGGGGTGATTGGCGGGATGTGGGTGTCTGTGCTCTGTCATTGATGTCCGAATATGAAGAAATCAGGTTGTCGTCAGCTGCGGAGGATTTCCGCTGCTTCCATGGCAAAATAGGTCAGGATGAGGTCGGCACCGGCCCGCTTGATGCCGGTTAGGGTCTCCATCATCACGCGATTCCCGTCGATCCAGCCCATCTTTTCGGCGGCCTTGATCATGGAAAACTCCCCGCTTACATTGTAGGCCGCCACCGGCAGATCGATCTCCTCGCGGATGCGGCAGATGATGTCGAGGTAGGGCAGTGCCGGCTTTACCATGATGATGTCGGCACCCTCCTCGACGTCCATGCTGACCTCCCGGATGGCCTCGAGGGCGTTGCCGGGGTCCATCTGGTAGGTCTTGCGGTCGCCGAACTGGGGTGCGGAGTCGGCGGCTTCGCGGAACGGACCGTAATAGGCGGAACAGTACTTGGCGGCATAGGACATGATGGGGATGTGGCTGTGGCCGTTTTCATCCAGGGCATTGCGGATCTCCGTTACACGGCCGTCCATCATGTCCGACGGTGCG
>CAJXSB010000027.1 GCA_913060435.1 uncultured Desulfococcus sp. | reverse complement strand
CCCCGGCCTTTTCGAGGATCTGATGGAGGTCCTGGTAGCTGGAAAAAAGCACCAGCGTTCGCCCCCGGTTGCGGCGGATGAGCCTCGGCAGCGACCGGGCCACCGCATCGATCCAGGCCTTCTTGTTGTCGTATTTTCCGCTGACTGCGTCCTGGGGGACGATGATCTCCATGGCGTCCCTGGGAAAGGGCGACGGTATCCGGGCGAACCGGAATTCCCGCGGGGAGATGGCGTTTTCGATGGTGGGCGACGGCGCCATTCCCGTGATGGCCTGGAAGCTGTCGAAACGGTTTCGATGGCAGAGGGTCGCCGCGGTGAAGACCACGCACTTCTTCCTGTCGTAGATCTGCTCGCGGATCAGGTCGGCGACCTGGACCATCAGGCTCCCGAAGGTCCAGTGCCTCCGGAATATCTGGTATACCGTGATATTGTTTTCGTAGACGATGGCGTCGTGGATGCTGCCGAGGGTGGCCGCGGCCTCCTCGAGCTGTTCCAGGTGCTGCGCCATGCGCCTTCGGGTCCTCGATGGAAACGTCAGCGTCCGGTGGGGATCGTCTTCTTTCAGCCATTTCAGGCCCCGAACAAGGCTCTCCACGGCGGCATGGAGCCCCTCGATTCTAAGGCGCATTGCCCCATCGGCGAACACCGGATGGCTGTACGGCAGTGTCTGGACAGCCCCGAATACCGCCTTCGGGCGGATGGCGAGCAGGATCTGCCTGAAGTCCGCGGCCGCCGCTCGAAGCGAGCGGATGTCATCCAGCGTCCGGGAAAGCAGCGCCTCGTCTTCTGCCGGGCGCTTCCCCAGGGCATCCCGGACACGTCGCTCCAGGTAGTCGAGGACCGCCTGGATCTCCCGAGCGTGGACCGCCTGGCCGAAGGCGTTCCGGACGGCGGGTTCGAAATGGTTGGCCTCGTCGACGATATAGTTGGTGAAGCAGTCGGCCAGAACCGGATCCCTGTCGAGAAGGGCCAGCTTGTGGTGGTTGGTGATGACCAGATCCGCCGCCTGGGCCTGAACGGTGACGACCTGGGCCGGACAATGGGTGTGGGAGGGGGTGCAGCCGCTGCCGGCGGAGACTTCCATCAGCATCCGGCTGAACCGCTGCCCTTCGTCCAGGCATTGCCGCACCCGCTCGCCCACGGTGCTGATGTCGGTGTGCCGGAAATGAAACGCCGTGATGAGGCAGTAGAGCCAGGCGAGGAGCATCCTTCCATCGAGGGACTCATCAAAGAGGTTGTCGAGCTTTTCGATGCAGATATAGCTGCTTTTTCCCTTGAGGAGGACGACGCGGATCTCCCGGTAGATCGGGAGGGTCCGCCGGACAAAGGCCACCTCGTTGTGAAAGATCTGCTCCTGGAGGCTTTTGGTGTAGGTCGAAATGACGACACGCTCTCCGGGGTTGCGGCGCAGAAACTCCATCGCCGGCAGGAGATACCCCAGGGTTTTGCCGGTGCCGGTGCCGGCTTCGAGGGTGAGAACGGCAGCGTCGCTGAGGGCTTCGGCGACATGGGCGGCGTAGTCGGCCTGGACGCTCCTGAAGGTGAAGCCCGGCGCGGACTGTTCCAGGCCCTTGTAGCGGCTTTCAAGGGACTCCCTGGAGATACGGCGAAGGGGTCGCGCCCGAGCGCTTTTTCGTTCTCTTTTTTCGGCTTTTTCCAGAAACATTCGCCAGTTGTCGCTGCCGCCCTCCCCCGACGGACGGAAGAGACCGCCGAAATAGTCTGGATAATGGGCATGGAGATGGCACCAGACGTCACCGAAAAGCGTCCCGCTTTTTCCGAGAAAATGCCGCAGCGCCGGTGCATGGGGGGTGTGGTCGTCGCTGAGGCAATGCCCGGAAATATATTTCACCAGGTCGACGGCGAGCGACAGGCCCTCCGACGGCGTGAAGCTGACTTTGCCCCGCTCGCTGCCGGTCAGGTATTCCCAGAGGCCTTTGAGGTCGTAGGCCCGCAGATGGGGGATGAAGTATTCTGTGGAAAACCCCAGGTCGACCCCGCGGTCGATTCCGGTAAACCCGTGCAGGGCCGTCATGGCGCCGACGGCGTCCAGGGCCAGAAAGAAGTCCCGCCCTGCAAGGAATTCCTGGAGGCGCTTCGATGCCAGGGCCGGGCCGGGGGCGTCTGCCATCCGTTTTCTGGAGATGCCGGAGACGGCATATTCCCGGGCCGTAAGTCGCGGAGTGCCGACAAGGGTCGAAAAGGACCTTGTCGCGCCGCCGGGTTCGCAGACCAGCGCGGCGACGGCATAGAGGCGGTGGGCGCCGTCGGGCTGCATGCTGCCGTGGGCGAAGATGACGGCGATCTCCCTGACGGCGTCGGCAAAGGGGTTCAGCACAGGTGGTATGTGGGCTTGAAGGTCATCTTGGTTTCGTCGGGGGTTCTTCCGAGCAATGGATGCCGGTTCTTACCAGAGACGACGGATATTGTCAATTTCTCCGGAATCGGCGCATGCCGACGGTCCGGTCGGGGCGTGAAAATATACATACAGCGGACTTGATCAATGGCGAAAAACGGTGTAGTATATAAAAAAAATTATAGATGAATCGATACCCCAATCTGCAGGAATGCTCTACAAACCAGCGTGATGAAGCCCTGACCCGCACCGGCCCAGGCAAGGAGCCATGATGAAACTGCTCATCGCCGATGATGATCCCACGATCCGTGCCTATCTTAAGCATGTTGCGGCCCTGTGGGGATATGATATCATTGAGGTGTGCAACGGGGAAGCGGCGTGGGCCGAGCTGACCGGGGAGGATCCACCCCGGCTCGCCATCCTCGACTGGGTGATGCCGGCGCCGAACGGAGTCGAAATCTGCCGGCGGATACAGGAGCGCGATGATGGACCGTTCATCTATCTGATCCTCCTGACCAGCAAGACGGAGAAAAAAAACATTGTTCACGCTTTGGACAACGGGGCCCACGACTACCTGACCAAACCCTTTTATGTGAACGAGCTGCGAAGCCGCGTCGCCGTTGGAAGGCGGCTGGTCGAGGCCCAGGACAAACTGCGGGAATCGAATCAGGTCAAGAACAAATTTCTGCGGATTGCCGCCCATGATCTCCGAAACCCCCTGTCGGTCATCATCAACATATCCCAGATGCTTCGGGCCGGCCTCATCCAGGAGTCGCCTGAAAAATCCGACGAACTGCTGATGAAAATCGATCAGTCGGCCCAGCACATGCTCGCCCTGGTCAATGATCTTCTGGATGTTTCGGTCATCGAGAGCGGGCATCTGAAGCTCTTGAGCCTCCAGGCCTCCCTCGAAATGCTGCTCGAGGAGCGTATCCAGTTGGCGAACCACCTGGCAGCCGAGAAGGAGATCACCATCCACGCCGAAACCGAAAAAATCCCACCGTTTTGCTTCGACCGGAGCCGGATTACACAGGTCATCGACAACCTGATCAGCAATGCCGTCAAATACTCCCCCAAAGGAAGCATCATTCAGATCTTTCTGAAACAGAAAGACCGGTCGGCATGGGTCTTTGTCAAAGACCAGGGGCCGGGCATCTCCTATGAGGACCAGAAGCGGCTTTTCGGTGAATTCCAGCGGCTCGACAGCCAGCCGACCGGGGGAGAGAGCAGCACCGGGCTGGGGCTCGCCATCGCCAAGAAAATCGTGGAAGCCCACAACGGAAAAATCGGTGTCCAGAGTCAGATCGGATCCGGTTCCATCTTCAGCTTTGCACTTCCCATCACCTGACGAGGGGAAACCGGAGGCATGACGGGAAGGCAGGAGAGGTGACCCCCCCAATGACGATCAAAGTACTGATCCCCCTGATCTGCGTCGGGGTTATGCTGTCGGCGTCCGGGTGTTCAATGCATCGGCCCCACGAGAAGCGGATGGTGCATGAAGCGCCGGTGGTCGGGCCCGAACATTTTCGCATCTATGATGGGGAGGGCCGGACCGCGACCATGGCGGATCTCGTTCAGGCCGCCGGCAACGCCGATGTCGTCTTTATCGGCGAGGAGCATGACGACCCCGCCGCCCATTACCTGGAGCGGGAGCTGCTGGAGCGCCTGACAAATGCCGTCCGCCCGGATTCCCAGCCGGAAGCGGGGCGACCCGTCATCCTTTCCATGGAGATGTTCGAGCGGGATGTTCAGACCGTGGTGGAGGAATATCTTGCGGATCTGATCACCGAGCGGCATTTTCTCAAGGCCGCCCGCCCCTGGCCGGCCTATCGGAACGATTACCGCCCGATGGTTGAATTTGCCAAGGCCGGCGGGATTCCCGTGATCGCGGCCAATGCGCCGGGCCGGTATGTCAACCGTGTCGCCCGGCTGGGCAGGGCATCCCTGGCAGCGCTGCCCCCCGAATCCATGGTCTGGCTGCCGCCCCTTCCCTATGGGGAGCCCTCGCCCCGATATCGCGAAAAATTTGAGAACTTCATGGCTGCCGTTCGAAAAACGGGAACCCCCCACGGACCTGCGGACGAGGCCGAAGCCCCGACAGCCGAGGCACGGCAGGCGGAAATCGACGCGGCAGCGCGGATGATGGACGCACAGTCGCTCTGGGACGCTGGCATGGCCTGGAGCCTCGCGGAGGCCCTTGAGGAGCATCCCGGGGCCCTGGCGGTCCACGTCAACGGCAAATTCCACAGCGCGTCCGGCCTGGGCATTCCCGAACACCTGAAGCGATACCGCCCCGATCTCTTTTCCCTGACGGTGACGATTCTCTCCCTGGACGCCTTTCCGGACTTCGACCCCGCGGCGGCCGGGGCCGGTGACTTTGTCATCATCACGGACCCCTCCCTGAAGCGATAGCCGCCGAAAGCGCTATCTGGCTCGTCCGTCCGGCCGCCCCGTGCGGGCGGCGCAAAAAACCGTCCTAAGGAGTTCCCATGGCAGCGAGTGAAGCGCAGGATAGCGTGTTTGAAAAGTATGAACGGCTGGGGCGGAAGCTGAAGAAGATCATCTACGACCAGGATGACGCCATCGACCAGGTGATCGACGCTTTCATCCACATGGCGTGCAAGCCGGTCCAGGCCCCGCCAAAGGCCATCTTCACCTTTATCGGGCCGCCCTTTGTCGGCAAGGGCTTCCTGGCGCGCACCCTGGCCGCCCTGATGGATGAATATCCCTCCTTTCGGCAGTTCGACATGGGGCAGTACACCTCCCCGGAGGACGAGACCCGGCTCCTCGGACAGGTCGCCTACGGCGGGGGGCAGGACGGCGAGCTGATGGTTTTCCTTCGAAACCATCCCCGGTCTATCCTCCTCTTCAATGAAATTGAAAAGGCGGAGGTTCGGCTCCAGTCGGCCCTGCTCGAGATTCTCACGGGGGACCCCGAGGAGACCGGCGTCGACTGCAGCGAGGTGCTGGTGGTCTTTACGTCGACCCTCGGCAGCGCCCTGTACCAGAGCCGTACTTTCATGGCATCGGCGCAGGAGAACCGGCTTCAGGCCCAGGCGCGCATCATGGAGGCGGTCGCCAGGGAGAAGCGGATGGTCTTTGATGCGGTCCAGCCGGCGGTTTCGCCCAGGCTCCTCTCGGTCATGTCCCAGACCTACCTTGTTATTTTCAACCGACTTTCCCTGGACGCCGTCGTCAGGATCGGCAAAAATACCCTGAAAAACCTGTCGCGCCATTTTTCCGAGGCCACCGGCATTGCGCTGGTCTTCGAGCATTTTGTGCCGATGGTCAAGCTGCTGGTCCTCTCCTTCAGCCCGTATATCAACATGCGCCGCATTCAGAAGCGGCTCCCGGATCTCCTGCTCGGGCAGATTACCCAGTATATTCGGGAGGGGCATCCGCCCCCGGAAAAAGCGGTGTTCCGGATATCCAAGTCCGCCGGCGCCTTCCTGAGCCGCCATTACCAGGTGAGCGCCAACCAGGCCCAGCAGCTCTTCATCCGGAACGAGGCCATCGAGCTGGGGTGGGACACCACTGCAACGGAAGCGGAGGTGACCTTCACCCTGGCGCGGGTCTCCCTGAAGCAGCTGCCGCCATCCAAGCCGCTCTTTCAGGACGATCTGCCGGAGGTCAAGTTCTCGACCACGGGCTTCGAGGATATCGCCGGGCATGGGCCGGTCAAAAAGCAGCTGAGGGAAATCATCTCCATCCTGGAGAAGACCGACAAGGTCAAGGTATTCGGCATCAAGATGCCCAAGGGCATGCTGATCTACGGTCCCCCCGGGGTGGGCAAGACCCTTTTGGGCAAGGCCTTTGCAAAGGAAGCGAATCTTCCTTTCGTCTACGCGTCGGGCGGTGATCTCTTCGACCCCGATTTTATCCGGGAGGTCTATCAGAAAGCACGGGTTTTCGCGCCGAGCATCGTCTTCCTCGATGAAATCGACGTCAAAGGGGTGGTGGAGGGGGCCCTGACGGCCATATCGGCCGAGCAGATCCTGATGGAGCTCGAGGCGGTCTCGCCCGATCCCGACGAGTTTATCTTTACCATCGTCACCGCCCAGAACCGGGAGGAGGTCCATCCGGAGCTGGTGTCGCCGGGACGGATCGACATCTCCGTAGAGGTTCCGGAGCTCGACCGCGAGGCCCGTCGCTTCTTCATTGAAAAGATCCTCGAGAAGCCCAACGACGGCCATATCGACGTGGACAAGGTGGTCCGCTACATATCGGGGATGAGCGGGTACGAGCTGGAGCGCATCGGCCAGGAGGCGGCCCTGTTCGCCATCCGAAACGACCTCGACGTCATCACCGAAGAGATCCTCATCGACCAGATCAACACCATCAAATACGGCCGCAAGCTCGACAGGAGGCAGATCCGGAACATCGAGGCGGACCTCGTCCGGACCGCCGTGCACGAAGCCGCCCATGCGGTCGCCTCCCACATGCTCCTCCCGCATATCAAGATCGAGCAGGTCACCATCACACCCCGATCCGAAACCCTCGGATTTGTCGCCTATGCGGTGGAGGATTTCGACGACAATGTCAGCAGGGAAGAGATCTTCAACAACATCTGCGTGATGCTCGCCGGAAGGGTCGCCCAGATCCGAAAGTTCGGCCCCGGCGGGATGGACAGCGGTGCGGGAAGTGACCTCGAGCAGGCCACCTACATGGCCTACGCGGCCATTGCCGGCCTCGGCATGGACGAGGAGATCGGCTTCGTCCATGTGGACACCCTCCAGCACCATGTCGACAAGACAATATTTCAAGGGATGCTCGAGCAGCGCATCCAGCGCTGGATCCGCGACGCATCGGCCAGGGTCGAGCGGCTGGTGGAGAAGCACTGGGAGCAGATCGAGCACCTGGCCTCGATCCTGATTCAGCAGGAGATTGTCGACGGGGCCGAGCTGGAGGTGTTAATGGGGGTGCGGAAATAGAGGCTTCCAGCGCTTCGGGCGATGATGCTTATGTTTGATATGACAGCCTTTCCAACAGCGTATCAGAAAGGAGAAAACGATGACGACAGACGAACTGAGGGATGTCATCCTGGCGGTGCTTGGCGAGATCGCCCCCGAAGCAACGATGGCAGATCTCGATCCTGATGTCCGGTTCCGGGATCAGTTCGAGTTCAGCTCCGTTGACTTCCTGAATTTTACCATCAAACTCCAGGCCCGGCTCGGTGTGCAGATCCCCGAAACCGACTGTACCCGCATGGCGTCGCTCTCCGGATGCCTTGCCTATCTGGCGCCGAAATGCGCGCAGGAGGAGGTGTAGCATGAGCATGGCGATCGTTATCCATGAAACCGGCGGCCCCGACGTGATGCGCTGGGAGGAGATGGAACCCGGCGAACCCGGCACGGGCGAGGCCATCGTCCGGCATGAGGCCGTAGGGCTCAATTTCATCGATGTCTACCACCGCAGCGGACTCTATCCCCTTCCCCAGCTGCCGGCAGTCCCCGGCATGGAGGGTGCCGGGGTGGTCGAGAAGGTCGGCGACGGGGTAACCGAGGTCTCCATCGGCGACCGGGTGGCGTATGCGGGCCTTCCGCCGGGCGCCTATGCGGAGCGGCGGCGGATCCCCGCGCACCGGCTTATCCGGCTGCCGGAAGAGATATCCGCCCCCCAGGCGGCGGCCATGATGCTCCAGGGCATGACCGCCCGCTATCTCCTGCGGGGCTGCTATCCGGTCCAGGCCGGCGACACCATTCTCATCCAGGCGGCCGCCGGGGGTGTCGGGCTCATCGTCTGCCAGTGGGCAAAACACATCGGCGCCACGGTCATCGGAACGGTTGGATCCGAAGCAAAGGCCGAGCTGGCGCGGGCCAACGGTTGCGACCACCCGATTCTTTACAAGACGGAGGATTTCGCCGACCGCGTGTCCGACATCACGGACGGCCGCGGCGTCGACGTCGTTTACGACTCCGTGGGGCAGACCACCTTCATGAAATCCCTCGACACCCTTCGGCCCATGGGGATGATGGTCTCGTTCGGGCAGTCCTCCGGTCCGGTGCCCTCCTTCGATCTCTCGATCCTTTCGGCCAAGGGCTCCCTGTTTCTCACGCGACCCAGCCTGATGACCTACACCGCCCGGCGGGAAGACCTGGTGGCCCATGCCGAAGACCTGTTCGAGGTGGTCCGCCGGGGCGCCGTCAGCATTGAAGTCCGAAGGACCTACCCCCTGGCCGAGGCTGCCCGGGCCCACCAGGACCTGGAGGGTCGGAAAACCACCGGGTCCTCGGTACTCATTCCCTAGCGGCCCTGGGCGGCCTCCTGCGGCGCTCCGCTCGATCCTGGAGACAGGTCGAGGGTGACGGTCATCACGCCGGGATCATCCCGGTCGGGACGGATGCGGAAGCCGAAGGCGCGGGCAAGGGCCAGCATCGATTTATTCTCTGCCAGGACGTCGCCGTAGAGTTCGCGGATGCCACGGCTGCGGGAATAGTCGATGATCCGCCGCATGAGCAGGGGTCCGAGGCCCATGCCCGTCATGTCCCCGCGCAGGAGGATGGCGAATTCGGCGCGCTCGTTGTCCGGGTCAGCGCCGATCCTTACCGCGCCGTAGAGCTGGCGGTCGTCGCCGGCATCCTTGGGATCGGTGACCACCAGGGCCATCTGGCGGTCGTAGTCGATCTGGGTCAGCCGTGCGGCCAGGCTGTGGGAGAGGGTCTTCATGTAGTGGAGGAAGCGAAGGCGGATCTCCTCCATGGAGAGGTGCCCGAAAAGCTCATGAAAGGCCGGCTCGTCCTCCGGGCGGATGGGACGGAGCAGGAGGGTGCGGCCGCCGGCCACCTCGAAGGTCTCTTCCAGGGCTTTTGGATAGGGCCGGATGGCCAGTCGGTCGGCAGCGGATTCGTCGGCGGGCGCCACCCGGATCCGCGCGTCGAGGGCCGTGACGCCGCTGCCGTCGGCCAGGAGGGGGTTGATGTCGATCTCGATGATCTCCGGAATATCGCAGACCAGCTGGGAGACCTCGACCAGGGTGAGGGCCGCGGCGTCGATGTCCGCCGGCGGGGTTCCCCGGTATCCCTGGAGCAGCCGGAAGATACGCGTCCGGGACATGACTTCGCGGGCCAGGTGCAGGTTGAGGGGCGGCAGGGCCAGGGCCAGGTCGTCGATCACCTCGACCGCCGTGCCGCCGTGGCCGAAGAGAAGAACAGGACCGAACTGGGGGTCCACGCTCATGCCGACGATGAGCTCGCGGGCATGGGCCCGGCGCACGAACGGCTGCACGGAGAACCCCACGATGTCTGCCTCCGGATGGGTCCGTTGGATCCATTCGAACATGGCGGCCGCCGTCTCCTCCACCCGTTCGGGTGTTTCGAGATCCAGGGCCACACCGCCGGCGTCGGATTTGTGGACAATGTCCGGGGAGAGGATTTTCAGCACCACCGGCCCATCCAGCTCTGCAGCGATGCCGGCGGCTTCTGCAGGGGTGGCGGCGGCCCGGGCTTCTGCCACCGGGATCCCGTAGGCGGCAAGCACCGCCTTCGCCTCGGGCTCGGTCAGCCACTCGCGACCCTCCGAGAGCACGCCGTCTATGACGCCCCTGGCGGAACCGTGGTCGGGCTGGAAGTGCTCGGGGATGTTGGGCGGGGTCTCCATCAGCATCTCCTGGCTGTGGCGGTACCGAACCATCTGCATGAAGGCGCGGACGGCGTCATCGGGCGTCTCATAGGTGGGGATGCCGTGGTCGATGAAAAGCTGCCGTGCCCCGGCGGCGGGGCCTTCCCCGATCCAGGCGGCAAGAAGCGAATGGGGCCTGAACACGGCCCGGGACTTCTCCTGGTAGACCCGGATGACCGCCTGAGCGGCCTCGGCGCTCGATGCCACCGCCGTCGGGCAGTTGATCACCAGGATGGCGTCGGTGTCCGGGTCGTCCATGAGGATCTCCATTGCGGCGGCGTAGCGGTCGCCGGTCGCATCACCGATGATGTCCACGGGATTGCCGTGGGACCAGGTCGACGGCAGGCTCGCATCGAGCCCGGCCAGGGTGTTTTCCGCAAGGATGGCGAGGCGGCCCTTCTTCTCGATCAGGGTATCGGTGGCCATGACGCCCACACCGCCGCCGTTGGTGAGAATCGCCAGCCGGTCGCCCGACACCGACTGGGTGACGGCGAGGGTCCCCACGGCGTCGAACAGCGCCTGCATGTCGCTTACCCGGAGCATCCCCGCCCGTTGGAACGCGGCGTCGTACACGCGGTCGGATCCGGCCAGGGCCCCGGTATGGGAGGCGGCCGCCCGGGCCCCCTCGGCATGCCGGCCGGCCTTGACCACGATCACCGGCTTCACCCGGGACGCCGCCCTGGCGGCGGACATGAATTTCCGGGCATGGGAGACGGCCTCGATGTAGAGCAGAATGGCGCGGGTATGGTTGTCCCCTGCAAGATAGTCGAGCATGTCCCCGAAGTCGACATCCGCCATGTCCCCCAGTGACACGAAATGGGAAAAGCCGATCCGCCGGTGGGTCGCCCAGTCGAGGACCGAAGCGATCATAGCGCCGGACTGGGCGACGAAGGCAAGACGTCCGGGCAGGGGTTGGATATGGGCGAAGCTGGCATGGAGAAAGCCCCCGGGGGCCATGATGCCCAGGCAGTTGGGACCGATGATGCGAAGGGTGTAGGGTCTGGCTGCATCGAGCATTGCCTGCTGAAGCGCCTCTCCGCTCCGATGCTGCCCTTCGATGAATCCGGCGGTGATGACCACGGCGGCGCGGGTGCCCTTCTCCCCCAGCTTGTGGATGATCCGGGGTACGGTCTGCGGCGGCGTGACGATGACCGCAAGGTCCGGCGCTCCGGGGAGGCTTTCCACATCCGGATATGCTGCCAGACCGGACACCGCATTGTATTTGGGATTTACCGGGAAGATCTCTCCTTCGAAACCGGCGTTGAGGACGTTGCGGGTCACTACGCTTCCCAGGGTTCCCGGTGTTTCGCTTGCGCCGATCAGGGCGATGGACGCCGGACGGAACATCTTGTCGAGATTGCGAATCGTCATGGTCTGCTCCTATGGTTGAAGACCGGCGAAGCCAGGGGGCCCCGACGGACGTCATTCCGCCAGGGTTGACGTGTCTCCTGCCGCCCCCCCTGTTTCACGCGCCTTCAGCAGGCGGCGCATGACCTTTCCCGCCCGGTTTCGGGGAATCGAGGAGATAAATTCGATTTCCCTGGGGGCGATGGCTGCGCCAAGGTTTTTTCTGGAAAATGCGATCAACTCCCTGCGGGATTCATCATCCGGCCGGATCCCGGATTTCAGCACCACAAAGGCCTTTACCGACTCGCCGAGCATGGCATCCGGCTTTCCGATCACTCCGGCGTCCGCCACCGATGGATGGGAGAGCAGCAGGCGCTCCACTTCGAAGGGACCGACCATCTGTCCGGACGTCTTGATGATATCGTCCTTCCGCCCGACGAACCAGAAATATCCGTCCGCGTCCCGGCGGACCAGGTCGCCGCTGCGGTACCAGCCCCCGGAAAAGCAGCGTTCATAACGCTCGGGCTCCCCGAGGTATGCCCGGAACATCGACGGCCATCCGACGGCGAGCCCCAGCTCCCCAGCGGTTTCGGGATCCTGGACCACTCCCACCGCCCCGGCCTCACCTTCCTGGAGCACTGTCGCCGTGACGCCCGGAATGGGCATCCCCATGGATCCGGGCCGCACGGGCCGGCCCGGGACATTGGCGACCATGATAGCCCCGGTCTCGGTCTGCCACCAGGTGTCGTGGATGGTGCGGTCGAGAACCTCCCGCCCCCATGCCACGGCATCGGGCGGCAGGGGCTCCCCTACACTCAGAATGTGCCGCAAGCGCCTGAAATCCTCTTTCCGGACCGCTCCGGGCGGCAGGCGCATCAGGCGTCTGATCGCCGATGGCGACGTGTACCAGACCGTGACACCCTGTTCTGAAAGGAGGCGCATCCATCGGACGGCGTCGAAGGGTCCGGCGTCGATGATGCTGGTGACGCCCATCACCAGCGGCGTGATCAGCCCATAGATGGTTCCGGTCACCCATCCGGGATCGGCGGTGCACCAGAAGAGGTCCCCGTCTCGAAGATCCAGTACGTGCGCGCCGGTTGCATAATGTGCGACGACAGCGCCGTGGACGTGGAGCGCACCCTTGGGCATGCCGCTGGTGCCGCTGGTAAAATGGAGCAGGGCCGGATCCTCCGGATCTGTCGGCGCAATGGTATAGACGTCCGGAGCGGCGTCCAAAAACCGGGGATAGGCGATGGTGCCCTCCGCCGCTGCATCGGCCAGGATCACGTGCTGCAGACGGGGGAGTCTCGGCAGGAGCGGCGCGATCTTCCGGCGGTAGATGCGGCCCGTGGTGAGAAGCGCCCTCGCGTCGCCGCGCTCGAGGCGCTGGTAGAGCGGCTCCGGGCCGAAGGCGGAAAAGAGCGGGCAGAAGACCGCCCCGTGCTTGAGGGCGCCGATGGCCGCGATATAAAGCTCCGGAATCCGGTCGGCGCAGGCGAACACCCGGTCCCCCCGTTCAATGCCGAGGGCGGCGAGCCCGTTGGCGAAACGACTCGTCAGGGCGGCCAGCCGGCCATAGGTGAGCTCCTGGACATCGCCGCTTTCGCCGATCCAGCGGAAGGCCGTTCGATGCTGCAGCGGCCCGGCGGCATGGCGGTCCACGGCTTCATGGGCGATGTTGACGCCGGCGCCGCCCGGGAGCCCCGAAAGCATTGCTCGGGCAGCCTCCCAGACGGCTTTGGCGGCGCCTTCCTGCGGCTTTTCTGCGCCCCGGGTTCGGCATGGATGCGGTGTTTTTGTACGGATGGGGTCTTTTGGCGTCATCTTTTCTCCCGCTGGCGCCTCCGGCGCCGTTGTAAATGGCAAAAAGCAATCGTCGTGCCAGGACGAAATGGGCGTGCTCCCGGATGCTGGTGCTGCCCCGGCCGAGCACGCCGCCGGATCGGCAGATTCATGTATCCGCGGCAATCGTTGTCCCTCAACCTTCGCGTTTCATCCGGCGGTGTTCTCCGGGTCCGGTTTCCGCCCCACGCCGTTTGCGGTAAAGGAATCTGCGTCGGGGTTTTTTACATGCTGCAAAAGAAATTTCGCTCCATGCTACTCTTCGGTCAGCGGCAGCCGCACGACCACCGTTTCGGGTTCATCGGGGATTTTTTCGGAAGCGAAGCCGAGGGAGCGGCTCAGCGCCAGCATCGGTGCGTTGTCGGTCAGAACATCGCCGAAGATTTCGCCGACCCCCCGCTTTCGGCAATAGGCGATGATCTGGCGCATCAGCAGGGAGCCCAGGCCTCTGCCCGTCATGTCGCTCCGGACCATGATGGCGAACTCGGCCATCCGGTTGTCCGGATCCATGTTGACGTGCACCACGCCGTACATCTCCATCTCCGTGCCGCTGGGAGTCGGGTCCGTCAGCACCAGGGCCATCTGCCGGTCGTAGTCGATCTGGGTGAGGCGCGCCGCCATGGTGTGGGAGATGGTTTTCATGTAGCGGAAAAACCGGAGGCGGATCTCCTCCCGGGAGAGGTGGTCGAAGAGTTCGACGAAGGCCGGCTCGTCCTCGGGCCGGATCGGACGGACCAGGAATCTCCGGCCGCCTTTCACCTCGACGACCTCTTCCAGCTCCTTGGGGTAGGGCCGAATGGCCAGCCGCTCGGCCGGCAAAACACCCGAGGGCGCTATCCGTACCAGGGTGTCGAGCACCGTGAGACCGGATGCGTCGACCAGGATCGGATTGAGGACGAGCTCCCGGATCTCGGCCATGTCGCAGATCATCTGGGAGACCTTGACCAGGGTCAGGGTCAGGGCATCGAGATCCACCGGCGGCGTGTCGCCGAATCCCTTCAGGAGCCGGAAGATGCGGGTACGGGACATGACCTCCCGCGCCAGGTGGAGGTTGAGGGGCGGCAGCGCCAGGGCCTGGTCGCGGACGACATCGACGGCCTTTCCCCCATGACCGAACCGGATCACCGGTCCGAAGGCGGGGTCGATGCCCATGCCGATCATCAGCTCATGGGTGTGGGGCATCCGGAGCCAGGGGGCCCGATCGCTTCCCGCGGCTTCGCCATCCCCGGTTTTTGCCGTCGGGATCCGGTATGCTTCGAGAAGCTGCATGGCCTCCCGGCGCGTCAGTTGGTCGCGCCCCCGGGCCAGGGCGTGCCCGATGACCGTCCGGGCGTTGCGGCCGACGGGCGTAAACGCATCGGGGATGTTCGGAGGCGTCTCCATGAGCATCTCCTGGTTGCGGCGGTACCGGACCATCCGCATGAATGCCCGGATGGCGTCGTCCGGCGTTTCATAGGTGGGGATGGCGTGATCGGTGAAGAGCTGCTTCGGACCGGATGCGGCCTCCTGGCCGATCCAGCTCGTCAGGAGATGGCGCTCCCGCGTATAGGGGCCGTATTTGGATTGATGAACGTCGATGAGCGCCCGGGCGGTGTCTGCACTGGAAACCACCGGCCGCGGGCAGTTGAGGGCCAGCACGGCGTCGGTGCCGGCGTCGTCCATGAGGAGATCGAGAGCGGCCGCATACCGATCGCCCGCCGCATCTTCGTCCAGGACCAGGGGGTTTTCGTGGGAACAGAGCTCCGGCAGGCTCTCGCGAAGACCTTCGACGGTCTCGTCGCTGAAAACAGCCAGCCTTCCGTCCCGGTCGAGGAGGCTGTCTACTGCCAGCGCCCCCGCCCCGCGGCTGTTGGTGAGGACGGCCAGCCGGTCGCCGGCAACCGACTGGAGGGCGGCCAGGGTCGCAGCGGCGTCGAAGAGTCCTTGGGTGGTGCTGACCCGCAGCATGCCGGCCCGTCGGAAAGCGGCGTCGAAGACAGCGTCGTACCCCATGGGACCTGCGGGCGTTCCGTCCTTTCCGTCTGCGTGACGGCCCCCTTTGAAGACGATAACCGGCTTCATCCGGGAGGCGGCGCGGGCCGCCGACATGAATTTTCGCACATGGGTCACCGTCTCGACATAGAGAAGAATGGCCCGGGTGTGGTGATCGTTGGCAAGATAGTCGAGCATGTCTCCGAAGTCGACGTCGATCATGTCGCCCAGGGAGACGAAATGGGAAAACCCGATGCGGTGGTGGGTGGCCCAGTCGAGCACCGAGGTGATCATGGTGTCGGTCTGCCCCACGAAGGCGAGCCATCCGGGCAGGGGTTGAATGTGGGCATACCCGGCGTTGAGGAAAATCACCGGCGCCATGATGCCGAGGGTGTTGGGCCCGATGATCCGGAGGGCGTAGGGCTTCGCCGCATCCAGCATCGCCTGGCGCAGGAGGCGCTGCTCCCGCACCCGGGCGCTGTTTTCGCAGCGACCGGGTGTCATGAGCACTGCTGCCCGGGTTCCCTTCTCCCCCAGCTCCCGGATGATCCTGGCCGCCTCTTCCGGCGGCGCGACGACCACCGCCAGATCCGGCACATCCGGAAGGTCCGGAATCCGGGGGTAGATTTCAACCCCCTGCGGTGTGCCGGCGTGCTCCCCTGCCCACTCATCCACCAGGAAGATTCTTCCCTCGAATCCGGCGCCGGCGACGTTGCGGACCACGATCTCACCGATGGTGCCGGCAGCGATGTGGGTTCCGATCAGTACCATCGAGCTCGGTCGGAACATCTTTCCCAGGTGCTGGATCGTCATGCAGCCTCCTCGGGGCTTCGGGGGCGTTGGTCATCGGGCTAGGGGTATCGGGGCAGCCACATTTGTAGAATAATCATGGTTTACGGAAAAAACGATGAGAATTTACCGGAGGCAGATGCAAAAAGGCCATACTTCACGGACACCAGCGCCGCCAGGGCCGCGGCGGATACACCGAGCGCAGCCCAGTCCCGCGCACCGAGGCGGTATTCCGTCAGGAACGACCGGCCCGGCCGTCCGAAGCCGCGGGCCTCCATGGCCTCGGCCAGGGATTCGGCCAGTTGAAACGACTGGAGAAGGAGCGGGACCAGGAAGGCGGGATAATGCTTGAGCGCAGCCCATCCCGCCTCGACGGGGATTCCTCGGGCGCGCTGGGCGTCCAGGATGTCGCGGGCCTTTCGGCCGATGACCGGAACGAACTGCAGTGCCGTGCTCATGGTGAAGGCGACGGTGTAGGGCATTCCGGCCTTGACCAGGGCATTTCCCAGGTCTTCCGGCAGCGTCGATGCAAAAAAAACAAAAAAGACCGTTGTCAGGGTCAGCAGCTTCGATCCAGCCAGAATACCGGCGCCGGGGTCGACCGACCATGCCGTCACTAGGCCGAAGAAAAGGGTCATGGGCAGCACCAGAAGCAGCCAGCGGGCGTAGGACTGGAGGTGCCCGAGACCGGTGAGCAGGAGTAAAAGCCCCAGCCATGCACCGCCGACCATCCACAGCGGATCGGAGATGACGATACCGGCGGCGGCGATCGTCGAAATGCCCAGCTTTGTGCGGGGGTCAAACATGGCCGCCCGCCCGTTGCCGTATTCCGGCGCTGTCGGGAACACCGTCGCCGAGGGGGCGGCATACCCTGCGGGGGGTTCCTGCGGTGGTGATTCGACCGTCTTTGAGAACGAGCCATCGGCAGGCATACCTTGCGGCGAAATCAAGATCGTGGGTCACCAGGACCACCGTCTGCCCCCGGGCCTGAAGTGCGGTGAGAAACCCGCCGAGGGCCTCCTTGAAAGAGCGGTCCTGGCCCGATGTAGGCTCGTCGAGAACCAGGAGATCCGGCCTTGCCGAAAGTGCCGCGGCAAAGGCCACACGCTTTTTCTCGCCGTCGCTCAGGCGATAGGGGGGGCGCGACGTCAGCGTCTCGAGCCGGAAAAGGCGCACCAGCTCGTCGATCCATGCTGGATCATACCGGTTCATGGCGCGGGCCGCCACGGTGATCTCATCCCAGACCGAAAGCTTGAAAAACTGCCCCGTGGGGTTCTGAAAAGCCATGCCCACATGACGCGCCAGCCGGGAAACCTTCTCCTTTCGGATGTTGCGCCCCTCAAGGAGGACCCGGCCCGACGAGGGCCGGAGAAGGCCGTTGAAATGCTTGAGCAGGGTGGTCTTCCCAGCACCGTTGGGTCCGACAATGGCCACGCATTCGCCGGGGTGGACCGAAAAACTGACATCGTCGAGAACCGTCCGGCCGTCCCTTCGAAACGACACCTTCTCAATTGTCATCAGCGGCGAAGCCTTCGCCGGCGCCGCGCGGAACGCCGGGGTTTCAATCTCATAGGCCTGCACCCAACCGCCGGGCGGCGCCGTCTCGAGACCGTAGGCATCGATCCCGGGGCCCATCACCTCCGCCGGCGGCCCGTCCATGATCTTTCGGCCGCGATCCAGGATGACCATCCGCCCTGCGTCGTCGGCGGCGTGCCCCAGGCGGTGCTCACAGACCAGGACCCCCATACCCGCCCTCCGAAGGTGTGTGAGGGTTCGCCGGAACCGCATGGCATTGTCGCTGTCGAGATTGGCGAAGGGTTCGTCCAGGACGATCATCCTGGGCCGGAGTGCGGCGATGGCCGACAGGCAGACCATCTGCTGCTCGCCCCCGGAGAGGCTGTGGGGGGAGCGATCGAGCAGATGAACGATCTCCATCTCTTCTGCGATTTCGTGAATCCGCCGCCGGATCTCCCGGCGGGGGAGCCCCAGGCTCTCCAGGCCGAAGGCGATTTCGCGGAAGACCGACCGGTTGAACAGCTGGGCTTCAGGGTTCTGGAAGACCATGCCGACCTGGTCGAAAAGGTCGGCCACGGACCCCTGCCGCGTTGAAATACCGCCGATGATGACATCCCCTTCGAACCGCCCGCCGTAAAAATGGGGGATCAGGCCGTTTACCGCCCTGGCCAGGGTCGACTTTCCGGATCCGCTGGCGCCGGCGACGAGGAGGCTCTCGCCGGCCGGAACGTTCAGGTCGATGCCGTCCAGAATCCAGGGACCGTCTTTCCGGTATGCATACCGGAGCCCCTGGATCTGGATGAAAGGCTTGCGCCCCTTCATTTCTCGAGCTCGATGATATCGGCGCGGGAAAGGAGCCGGACCGCCAGCACCCCCAGGACTGACCCGGCAATGGTGCTGCCCAGAAAGGAGGGGACCAGCGCCAGGAGCGGAATGGCCCTGCCCATGAGAAACGGTGCCACCAGGAGGGCGCTCACTACTGGTGCCATCAGGCCGGTGCCGACGATCTCTCCGGCGGCCCCCAGGTAGAGGTTCCGGGTCTGCCGGTAGAGGATCCCGGCCAGAAATGCGCCGATCATCCCTCCGGGAAACGCCAGGAGCGTGCCCACCCCCATCATGTTGCGGATGAGGCCGATGACAAAGGCCACCAGTACCGCCCAACCCGGCCCCAGAATGACGGCGCCGAGGATGTTGACGAAATGCTGGGTCGGGTTGATCTTGGCGATGCCCAGGGGAATCGAGGTGTAGGGTGCCAGTGCAACGCCCAGGGCGACGAAGATGACCGCATAGGCGGTTTTTCGCGTATCCATTCTTCTGACGCTCCCGGCGTCTCTTTTTCCGGATGGTTTCGACAGCATGTTGTCATTCTCCCGCAGGATGTTCTGAACTGTTGGATACAGCGGCGGATGTCGCGGCGGGAGACGGAGAAGCCACTGAAGGCTTTCAAGGCGGGTGCCGGCTCCGATTTCCCTACGACAGTGCGAACTGTATCAGGTTCAAAGGGTATCATCTCAGTTCCGGCGAAGCGGCCGGAACACCCCTATTCGGATCATTCATCATAACACCAATGATAAAAATGTAAATCAAGTTTTTTTGAAATATTCATGAAGGCGCCCGATTTTTCCCTCGATATACTACCTCAATTTTCAAGTGTTGTTTATCCGGAGAACACCGGCTGATGAAACTCGAAAGTTGAGATATTGAGAAACGCAGCTTTTCATGATCGCTGCCGGTGGTCATTGCGGTCAGGTTCTCGTCCCGCGCCGTTTGCTTCGCGTCTCACGGAAACAAGGTTTGACAAAACGACCGATATGAATTAATCCTTCCTTGCCAGACACTGGGGGAGCCGCAGCGGCGGCTGAGAGGAGGCCTGGGCCTCGACCCCTCGAACCTGAACCGGATCATGCCGGCGTAGGAAAGTGGCCCCTTCATGCCCCCCCGCCCCTATCCGTCCGACGGCAGACAAACCGGTCCGCATATGGTCAGCGGGAGCCTGCGTTGCTGAGAATTTCACACCTGAGCAAACAGTTTGACGGCCTCAAGGTCCTTGACGGATTCGACCTTGACGTTCCCCGGAGGAGCGTTGCCGTGCTGATCGGCCCTTCGGGCTGCGGCAAGACAACCCTTTTCGATCTCCTGACGGGCGTAGTCCCGCCGGATGAAGGCTCCCTTTCATGGCTCGGTGACCCCCTGCCCCACCTGGGGCGGGTGAGCGCCTACATGCAGCAGAAGGACCTGCTGCTGCCCTGGTGCTCCCTGATGGACAACGCGCTGCTGCCGACAAAGATCGCCGGCGCGGACCCGGCGGCCGCGCGTGACAAAGCCGTTCAACTGTTTCACCGGATGGATCTTGCCGGGTTCGAATCCTACCTACCCGGCGACGTATCGGGCGGGATGCGGCAGCGCTGCGCCCTGGTCCGGACGCTCATGTTCGAGCATGAGCTGGTCCTGCTGGACGAACCCCTCTCCGCCCTCGATTACATCACCCGCAGAAGCCTGCACGGCCTCCTGCTGATGCTTCAGCAGACCTTCGGAAAGACCCTGGTCATGATCACCCACGATATCGAAGAGGGGCTGCTCTTGGCCGACGACCTTTATGTGTTGTCGAGGATGCCCATGAGAATCCTCCAGCACCACCGACTGGAAACCCCCAAACCCAGGCGATCCGACGATCCTATGCTGATTCGGGTCAAGACGGCGGTATTGGCGCGCCTCGACCGGGAGCTCAGCCATGGGGCGCTCTAGCATCGTTTCCGTCGGCCTCATCACGCTCCTGGCACTGGCATGGGAGGCCGTATGCCGCCTGCTGGAGGTTCCCGACTTCATCCTTCCCCCGCCGTCGGGCATCATTGCAGCCGCCGTCGACAAGGCCCCCCTGCTTTTCGCCCATGCCGGTGCCACGCTTCTCGAGATCGTCCTGGGCATTCTGCTTTCGGTGGCCGCAGCAGTGCCCGTGGCCATCGCCATGTTCTCCAATCGGGCGGTGGAAAGAACGCTGACGCCGCTCCTGGTGGCCTCCCAGGCGATTCCGGTCTTTGCCGTGGCACCCCTGCTGGTCGTCTGGTTCGGGTACGGCATCCTCAGCAAGGTGCTGATGGCCGCCGTCATCATTTTTTTCCCCATCACCGTAAGCCTGCTCGAAGGGTTCAAAGGCTGTGATCGGGAGTACCGGATCCTCTTCCGGCTCATGGGCGCCGGGTTCTGGCAGACCCTGCGATTGCTTCACTGGCCCTGGGCGCTGCCGAATTTTTTCACCGGCCTCAAGGTGGGCGTCTCCGTGGCGACCATCGGCGCGGTGATCGGCGAGTGGGTCGGCGCCCAGCAGGGTCTGGGGTATCTGATGATCCAGGCCAACGCCCGGCTCCGCGTCGACCTGGTCTTCGCGGCCATCCTCTACCTTTCGGCCATGGGGCTGGGATTGTGGACGCTCGTGGACTTCATCGGTAAAAAAGCGGTCCGCTGGAAGGGGTCGTCATAACGGATTCGGCGCCGCCGCGCGCCATTGCGGCGGTGCGTGCATCACTACACCATAAAAACAGAAGGAGTTGGCATGAAAAAAAGACTGTTGATGCTCATTTTCGCCGCTGTTCTGGCGGCGGCCGCGCCGGCAGGTGCCGAAAAGAATCTCACGCTGATGCTGGACTGGTTCCCCAACATCGACCACCTGCCCATCTACCTTGCCCGCGAGCAAGGACTTTTCCAGGAGGCGGGGCTCCAGGTGGAAATCATCAGCCCGTCCGAGACCGCCGATGCCCTCAAACTTGCGGCATCGGGCAACATCGACCTTGCGGTCTCCTACACTCCCCAGACCGTGATCGCGGCCGCCTCCGGCCTCGACGTCGTCGCTGTGGGACGGCTGGTGGCCCATCCCCTGACGACGCTTCTCTTTCTCGAGGGGAAGGGAATCGAGACGCCGGCGGACCTCTCGGGCCGACGCATCGGCTATACGGTGCCCGGGCTCATGGACGTGCTGCTCGAGGCCTTTGCCGCGCTGAATGGGGTAAAGGATTATTCGGCGGTGAATGTGGGGTTCGCCATTGTACAGTCCCTCACGGCGGGCAAGGTGGATGCCGTCATGGGGCCGTTCAAGACCTACGAGACGGTCGAGATGCGCCACCGGGGGTATACGGTCGGCTATTTCGAGCTCGAGAAGCACGGCATCCCCGACTACGACGAGCTGATCTTCGTCTGCAGCCGGGAAACCCTGGCAAAAAAAGAATTGGAAATAGCGGGCTTCATCCGCGCCGTCGGTGCGGCCATCGTGCAGATGCGGTCGGACCCGGATGCGGCGTTCCGGGACTACCTGGAGGCCGTTCCCGAGGCGGATGCCGAAACGGAAAGCGAGGCCTTTGAGCTGACCCTCCCCTATTTTGCCGACAGCCAGACCCACGATGCCGGTCGGTGGCAGACATTTGCGGATTTCGCCGCCAAGCATCGGCTGATCGAAAAGCCGGTGAGCGCGGCGTCCCTGCTCTACAATGCAGCGCCGTAGCTGGTTTCCCCCTGGGCGCCTGCATGAACCGGGCGCCCAGGGGGCTTTCCAAGGGGAGGATAGCGGCCTCG
>CAJXSB010000026.1 GCA_913060435.1 uncultured Desulfococcus sp. | reverse complement strand
CAGCCCCGGCGACCGGATCATCGTCTTTTCACCGTTCTACGAGAATTACGGCGCCGACACCATCCTCTGCGGCGCAGAGCCCGTCTATGTGCCCCTCCGTCCGCCGGCGTTCGGGTTCGACCCCGACGAGCTGCGCCGGGCCTTTGCCCGGGGCGTCAAGGCGCTGGTTCTCTGCAACCCGTCCAACCCGTCGGGAAAGGTCTTCACCCGGGAAGAACTGGAGGTGATCGCTGATTTGGCCCGGGAATACGATGCCTTTGTCATCACCGACGAGGTCTACGAGCACATCGTCTACCCGCCCCATCAGCACACCTACATGGCGGCCCTGCCCGGCATGTTCGAGCGGACCATTTCCACCAGCTCCCTCTCCAAGACCTATTCCATCACGGGGTGGCGCCTCGGGTACGTCATCGCATCCGAAGCGGTCATCCAGGGGGCCAAAAAGGTCCATGATTTCCTGACGGTCGGGGCGGCGGCCCCCCTCCAGGAAGCCGCCGTCACCGCCCTCGACTTTCCCCTTGACTACTACCGGGAGCTCCAGGCCGGGTACAATCGGCGGCGGGACTGCTTTCTCGGCTGGCTCGACCGGGCCGGCCTTCAATATACCACCCCCCAGGGGGCCTACTATGTGCTGGTGGACATCTCCGACTTCGGGTTCGAGAGCGACACGGCCTTCTGCCGCTGGATGGCCGAGGAGGTCGGAGTGGCGGCGGTGCCGGGCTCCAGCTTTTTCCAGGCGCCGGTGAATCACCTCATCCGCTTCCATTTCGCCAAGACCGAAGCGACCCTCGATGCCGCCGGCGAACGGCTGACGCGATTGAAGCATATGGTCTGAAACCTCCCGGACCCGGATGTGCCTGGGGCAGGCAATCGCCCTTCCGGAGACCGGGAAGAGCCAGGAGAGATCGAATATGGGTGCGTTCTTGTCGGATCTTGCGGTGATGCTCTATTTCGTCGCTGCGGGAACCTTGATGCTGTACGGGCTCAACTGCTACGTCCTGATCTTCCTGTTCACCCGCTCCCGGGCCGGTGCCGCGGCCCAACGGCGCCGGATTCTCGCCGGCATCGGCGACATCGATGCGCGGGAAGACCTGCCCCGGGTGACAACCCAGATCGCCGTCTACAACGAGGTGAATGTGGCCGAGCGGGTGATCCGGGCCGCCTGCCGGATGCGCTACCCCCGGGGCCGGCATGAGATCCAGGTCCTTGATGACTCCACCGACGAGACCTGCGGCATTGTCGACCGGACGGCGACGGCGATGCGGGCCGAAGGATTCGATGTAACGGTGATCCGTCGGCCTCGGCGGACCGGGTTCAAGGCCGGTGCCCTCGCCGCAGGCCTCGAAGCCGCCAAAGGGGAGTTGTTGGCTGTCTTCGATGCCGACTTCGTCCCCCCCGAAGATTACCTGCTCCGCACCGTCCCCTTTTTCATGGCGGATGATCGACTGGCCCTGGTTCAGGCCCGGTGGGGCCACCTCAACCGGAGCCGTTCGCTCTTGACCCGGGCGCAGTCCATCGGCATCGACGGCCACTTCATGGTCGAGCAGGCCGCCCGGAACTGGAACGGCCTCTACATGAACTTCAACGGGACGGCGGGTGTCTGGCGCCGATCGGCCATCGCCGACGGCGGGGGCTGGGCCTGGGACACCCTCACCGAGGACATGGACCTCTCCTACCGGGTTCAGTTCGCCGGGTGGCGGACGATGTTCCTGCCGGAGCTGGTCGTGCCGGCGGAGATTCCCGAGGACGTCAACGCCTTCAAGAGCCAGCAGTTCCGGTGGGCCAAAGGCTCCATGCAGACCGCCGTCAAGCTCCTGCCCCGACTGATGCGTCAGCCGGTGCCGCTCTTCAAGAAGATACAGGCGCTTTTCCATATGACCCATTATCTGGTCCATCCCATGATGCTTGCCATGGCGGTGCTGGCCCTGCCCGTCCTCGTCGTGTTGGAGATGGGGGCCGGGCCCCTGCTCTTCGGGGCCGTGGCATTCGCCCTGGTGCTTTCGATGACGGCGCCCAGCGCCCTCTACATGGTCAGCCAGCGGGCGGCCTACCCGGACTGGTACCGACGGGTGCTCTTCCTGCCGTTTCTCGTCGTCCTGGGGGTGGGGATCGCCGTCTCCAACACCCGCGCTGTCGTCGAAGCCCTGGTCGGCCGCGAGAGCCCCTTCATCCGGACGCCCAAACGGGGGGATCGGGAGATCAAGCGGTACCGGACGGCCCTGCCGGGACTGGCCTTCCTCGAGATCCTCCTGGGCGGCTACTGCCTCTTTTCGCTTTCCGTCTATCTCAACGCCGGAAAATACCTTATCGGGCCGTTTCTGGCCATCTACGCCGCCGGGTTTCTCTATGTCGGCATCTTGACGCTGACCCACCGGCTGGGCTGGGAGGGGTGACCCCCGGCAGGGGCGGCCGGAAAGGCCGAACCGCCGGCCGGCCAGGGATACCCCGAGGCGCATGGGCCGCCTATACCGCTTCGGCCCTTGGCGCGGGCATGCTCTGTGCTGCGGCCGGGCAGATGAGGTTTATCGGCGCTGCCTCCCTGAGCCTCTTCGGGTGGACCCTCCATTCCGGCCGTTTCATCCTTGTTTTCGCAGGGCTCTGGGCGGCATGCCTGGCCATGCTCCTTTTTTTTCCCCGGAAGCTGCCGCGCCGCCGGCGCTGCTGGGCCGTTTTCATTCCGGCACTGGCCTGCCGGCTGTTCCTGCTGCCCCTGGCACCGTCGGACGACGTAAACCGCTATTTATGGGAGGGGCGCCTGGTCCAGGTGGGCATCAACCCCTACCACCATGCGCCCGATGACCCCGCCCTCTCGGATCTGGCGGCTGGGGATCCGTTTCACGGCAGGATCAACCACCCGAACATCCCGGCCATCTATCCCCCGCTGATGCTCATGGGTGTTTCCGCCCTGATCCGCCTGGGGTACACTCCATTGGTGATCAAATGCGCCATGATGCTTTTCGATCTGGGCGCCGTGCTGCTCCTGATGGGCCTCCTCGGCCGGCGCCGGCTCGACGAGCGGTGGGCCCTGCTTTACGCTGTGAATCCGGTGGTGCTTATCGCCTTTGCGGGACAGGGCCACCTGGACGCGGTTCAGGTCTTTTTTCTGCTGGCCGCCATCCGGCTCTACGACCGGCGCCGGTGGGGATGGATGTTCTTTGCGGCCGGTCTGGCGGTCCAGGTGAAGTATGTGGCGGTGCTCGCCCTGCCGTTTCTGGTCCGCCGGGACAATTTCCGCTGGCTGTGGGCGGCGGCGCCGGCCGTGTTGCTGCCGTTTCTGCCCTTTGCGGGGGAGGAGCCGGAGCGGATATTCGAGGCCCTCAAAGTGTTCGGCAAGCAGTTCGCCTTCAACGGATCGGTCCACAGCCTGCTGCGGCGGCTTCTGGGGGGCATCCCGCCGGCCACGGCCGTCTGTCATTCGCTCCTGGCGGCTTCGATGCTCTTCGGCTGGCTCGCCTTTCACCCCCCCCGAAGCCGCCGGTGCCGGAACGATCCTGTTTCGGGGTGCTGCTATGCCATGGGGGCCCTGCTCCTTTTTTCCCCCACTGTCCATTTCTGGTACCTTGCCTGGATCATCCCGTTCCTCGCGCTCCGGCCGTCTGCATCATGGATGCTGCTCTGCCTCACCATCAGCCTTGTCTTCATGGCGGTGGCGCCTGCCCCCGGGCGTGACCCTGGCCGTGTGGCTGCCGTTCTGGCTTCTCTTTGCCGTGGATCTTCGGCGCGGCATATCGCGTCTCCGGGCGCCTGTCGACCATCGCCCCCCGGAATCGGTATCCGTGGTCATTCCCGCCCGGAACGAAGGGGCGGGCGCGGGGGAGTGTGTTCGGGCCGCCCTGCGGGACCGACACGTCATGGAGGCGATCTTGGTGGACGGGGGCTCGATCGATGACACGCCCCTGCAGGCGGTGCAGGCCGGCGCACGTGTGATCCGCCATGACGCGCCCCCCGGGGCCGGCGGCGGCCGGGGCGGGCAGATCCGTGCGGGGGTGGCGGCGGCCGAAGGCGACGTGGTTGCCGTGGTCCATGCCGACACTCGGGTGGCGGCGGACGAATTTGGCCGAATGCTGGCCCTTCTCCGGCAACAGCCCATGATTGTGGGGGGAGCGATCGGCGGCTGTTTCCAGGGCCGCGGCATCCCGCTCCGGCTGCTCGAGGCGGCCAATGATTTCCGGGCGGTCTTCCTGGGCATCAGCTTTGGGGACCAGGTCCAGTTCTTCCGGCGAAGGCCGGCGGCTGCTGCGGACCTTTATCCCGACATTCCCCTCATGGAGGATGTGGAGCTGAGCCTTCGCCTCCAGGGCCTCGGCCGGACAGCGTTTCTCTTCGGGGAGGCCGAAATCTCGGCGCGGCGCTGGCGGTCGGGGGTCTCGCGGCGGGCGGGCCTTATCATACGGCTCTTTGCGAGCTACCTGTGGCAGCGGCTTTTCGGTCCGCCCGACACCCTTGCCATGTATCGCAAATATTACGGCGGGGAGCGCTGATGGATCGATTCTTTTTAAAAAAACATTTGAATTCCTGGAGTTTTTTTAGGAATATGATTTGCTTTAAAGGCATTGCCGGAAACCGGTGAAGAAGGTATCGAAGCAACCCTTTGTTATCTTGATGAAAACCATTCATTCATCCTGCCCCGCAGCTGTTCGGGCCGGATCAACCCAGGAAGGAGGAAGGCTTTTTATGAAGAGGCATGCGCTGAATTGGGCCCTGACAGGGTCCGTTGTCTGTTTCTGTCTTTCGCTGTTTGCCGCAATACCGGCGGCATCCGCTGCGGACACCGTTACGCTGACCTACAGCAATTTTTTCCCGCCGACCCACGTGCAGAGCCAGCTGTCGGAATCCTGGTGCCGGGAGGTCGAAAAGCGGACCGAAGGCCGGGTCAAGGTCCAGTACTATGCCGCCCAGACCCTGACCAAAGCAAAGCAGACCTATGACAGCGTCATCGACGGCATCGCCGATATCGGCACCTCGGCGCTGGCCTATACCCGGGGCCGCTTCCCGGTGATGTCGGCCATCGACCTCCCCTTCGGCTACCCCTCGGGAACGGCGGCCACCGCCGTCGCCAACGACGTCTACGCCAAGTTCACCCCCAAGGAATTTGCCGACACGAAGGTGCTCTATTTCCACGCCCACGGCCCCGGCATGCTGCATACCCGGGACAAGGCCGTCCGGACCCAGGCAGACCTCGCGGGCCTCAAGATCCGGTCGACGGGAACCAGTGCCGAGGTGGTGAAGGCGCTGGGCGGCACCCCGGTGCCCATGCCGATGCCCGAGTCCTACCAGAGCCTCCAGAAGGGCGTGGTCGACGGCTCCATGTACCCGGTGGAAGCCAACAAGGGCTGGAAGCTCGGCGAGGTGACCCGGTACGCCACCTATGCCTATTCCGCCGGCTACACCACCACGTTTTTCGTGGTCATGAACAAGGCCAAATGGGACGCCATCGATCCCGCGGACCAGAAGATCATCGAGGATGTCAGCCAGGAGTGGGCCGGGATGCACGGCGAAGCCTGGGACATGAGCGACCGGGAGGGCATGCGCTTTTTCCTCCAGCAGGGCAATACCATCTTCGGCCTGGATGCCGCGGAGAGCGAAAAGTGGGCCGCGGCGGTGGCTCCCCTGATGGACGCCTATGCCGCTGACCTCGACAAGAAAAGTCTTGACGGCAAGGCCGTTGTCGAGACCATCCGGGAGTCTTTGAAAAAGCAACAATAATCTCGAATATCGAATTCGAGCCGCCAAGGGGGGGCGCCCGTGGGGTGCACCCCCTTTTCAACGCGAGCAGAGTCCGACCCATGCATGTTTTCTGGAAAATCGTTCAAACGGTATCAACCAAAATGAAGGCCCTCGGGGCCGTATGCCTCGTCGGGATGTCGCTTCTGACCTGCGCCGATGTCGTGGGCCGGTTTTTCCGGCACCCGATTTTCGGCTCGGTCGAGCTGGTGACGCTGATGAGCGTCTTCGCGGTGGCCTTTTCGCTGCCATTCACCCATGAAACCCGGGGCCATTTCGGCGTGGAGCTTTTTGTCAGCAGGCTCCCCCGGAAAAAGCGCGCCGTCGTCGATATCGCGACGGCATGCATCAGCGTCGCCTTTTTCGGCCTGGTGACGTGGCGCATGTTCGACTATGCCTGGAAGATGAAGGCCTCCGGCGAGGTCTCCATGAACCTCGAACTGCCGGAATACCTGGCCATCCTCCTGGTGGCGTTCTGTTTTGTGACCTTTTCCCTCATGATCGTCAGGGGGCTGTTCGAAAAGATTGAGGAATTGAAGCGAAAATGAATCCCACAATGATCGGTATCGCAGGTATCCTGGTGATGATCCTGCTATTTTTGACACGGATGTCGGTCGCCTATGTCATGGCCATCATCGGCTTTCTGGGATTCAGCGTTATCATCTCGCTGCAGGGCGGCATGAACCTCCTGGCCCGGAGCTTTTACGAAACTTTTTCTTCCTACGGCCTGACGACCATTCCCCTCTTCATCCTGATGGGGCAGCTCGCCTTCAACAGCGGGATCAGCCGGCGGCTGTACGAAACCGCCTACAAGTTTCTGGGCGGCATCCGCGGCGGCCTGGCCATCACGACCGTCTCGGCCTGCACGGCCTTCGGCGCGGTCTGCGGTTCGAGCCCCGCGACGGCGGCGACCATGGCCACCGTCGGTTTGCCCGAAATGCGGCGGAAGGGATACGCCGACGAGCTGGCCGCCGGTGCAGTGGCCTCCGGCGGCGGCCTGGGGATGATCATGCCCCCCAGCGTGGTGCTTATCGTCTACGGCGTGATGACCGAACAGTCCATTGGAAAGCTCTTTGCTGCCGGCATCCTCCCGGCCTTTCTGGTGACGATCCTCTTCATTCTTGCCATCATCGTCTGGTGCGCCTTCTACCCGGACCAGGGTCCCCGGGGGGAGACCTTCACTTGGAAGGAGAAGATACGGTCCCTGCTCGACCTGGGCGAAACCCTGGCGGTCTTTGCGCTGATCATGGGCGGGCTTTTCTTTGGGCTCTTCACGCCCACCGAGGCTGCCGGTGTCGGGGTGCTCGGCATCACGGCCGTGGCCCTGCTCCGCCGGCAGCTCACCTGGGAGCACTTCGTCACGTCCCTGTATGAAACCCTGCGGACCTCGTGCATGGTGATCATGCTGATCGCCGGGGCCGCGGTATTCGGGAAGTTCCTGGCGGTCACCCGCATCCCTTTCGACATCGCCACCTGGATCGGCGGCTTCAACCTGCCGCCCATCATCATCCTGGGAATGGTGGTGCTGGTCTATTTTCTGGGGGGCTGCTTCATGGACTCTCTGGCCCTGGTCATGCTGACCGTGCCCATCTTCTACCCCCTGATCATCTCCCTGGGCTACGATCCCATATGGTTCGGCATCATCATCGTCATGGTGACCGAGATGGGGGTCATCACGCCGCCGGTGGGCATCAACGTCTATGTCGTCTTCGGCGTCGCGAGGTCCATGCATGGGGGCATCACCCTGGAATCCATCTTCCGGGGCATCCTGCCGTTCATGGTGGCGGTGCTCGTGGGCATCATCCTGATGTCGGTGTTTCCCCAGATCATCCTGGTGCTTCCGGGCCTGATCTATTGACGCAGCTTTCGAGTTCCATAAGCCGGTGTTCTGCGGGTCCATACGTATGAACGAATCTCGAAAGCTGGGTTATTGAAAAATGGGTTTGACACCAGCGGGAAGGACGTGTCATAGATCCGTCATGCCGGGATGTTAGCGCTCCGGCGCGGACATCCCGCGCCGGAGGATGGGAGGATGATGGAAAAAGGTAAACCAATGGAGTGGCGGGCGAGGTCCAAGGTCTGGATCGAGGTCGAAGGGCGGCCGGTCATGGGGGAGGGCCGGATGGCCATGCTCCAGGCCATCCATCGACACGGCTCGATCATCCATGCCTCCCGGGAGACCGGGATCTCCTATCGGAAGATGCGGGGGGCGATCCGGGACATGGAAAAGGCTGTCGGGCATCCCCTGGTCAAGGCCTACCGGGGCGGCGGCGACGGCGGAGGGGCGGTGCTGACCCCCGAGGCGCATCAGCTCGTCGACGCCTTCCGGAAATTTTCAACCGGGCTCCGCCAGGAAGCGGATGCACGGTTTCAGCGGAATTTCAAATAGATATTTTTTTCATCCCGAGTGGTAGATTCTACCACTCGGGTGAATACAGGAAGGATGGAATGGCATGAAATCATTTGATGCCCTGCTGGCAGAGTCGGTTGAACAGCACGGCCATCTCTGCGCCGGCCAGGTGATCGGCGTCCGCATGGCCATGCTCGGGTGCCGCCTCGTCGGCATTGAAGATCCCAACGCCCCGCACCTGCGGAAGAAGCTGATCGTTTTTGTTGAAATCGACCGGTGCGCCACCGATGCCATCGAGAGCGTCACCGGATGCCGGATGGGGCGGCGGTCGCTCAAATTCAAGGACTTCGGCATCAACGCCGCGACATTCGTGAACCTGGAGACCGGGGCGGCATACCGCATCGTCTCCACGGAGGCATCGCGGACCCTCGCCAGGCAATATGCCCCGGAAGCGCCCGATCTCCGCCGGCAGCAGCTGGAGGGCTACAGGCGCATGCCGGACGACCTCCTGTTCGATGTCCAGCGGGTTGCGGTGAATCTTCCCGAATGGGAGATGCCCGGCCCCCCCCGCCGCCATGCCGTCTGCAGCCGGTGCGGCCAGGTGGTCCGGGATGGCCGGGAGATCCGGCGGGCCGATGAGATCCTCTGCCGGCCCTGCGCCGGAGAGGCTTATTTTCATCCTGTCGACGATCCCGAAGACGCCGCGTGCGGGGAACTGCTGAAGGAGATGAGCGTATGATTCAAGTTGTCAAGCTCGAGGAGGCGATCGGCTGTGCCCTCGCCCATGACATCACCGAGATCCGCCCGGGCGAATTCAAGGGCCCGGCATTCCAGCGGGGCCACATCCTGAGCTGCCGGGATCTCGATCACCTGCGCCGGCTGGGAAAAGACCATCTCTACATCGTCACGCCCGATGACGACGAAATCCACGAGGACGACGCGGCCAGGGCCATCGCCGAAGCCCTTTGCGGCGACGGTGTCGGCTGGCGCGGCGCCCCGCGGGAGGGGAAGCTCCACCTCACGGCCACCCGGGACGGAATGCTCAAGGTGGACGTCGCGGCGCTGACCCGCTTCAATGCCATCGGGGAGGTCATGTGCGCCACCCGGCACACCCATACCCTGGTGAAGGAGGGCGACCGGGTGGCCGCCACAAGGGCCATCCCCCTCCTGGTCCCCCGGCAGACCGTCGATGCGGCCTTGGGCGAAGCCAAAACCGCATCCGGCGGCGTTCTCCGGGTGCTGCCCCTGAAACAGGCCGCGGTCGGCGTCATGATCACCGGCAGCGAGGTCTACTACGGCCGCATCGAAGACCGGTTCGAGCCCATCATCCGGAAAAAGGTGGCCGACCTGGGGGGCCGCGTGGTGGACGTGGTCTTCCTGCCCGACGACGACGCCATGATCGCCGATGCCGCACTCGCACTCCTGGAACAGGGTGCCGATATCCTCGTCACCACCGGCGGCATGTCGGTGGATCCGGACGACCGCACCCGCTTCGCCCTGAAGCGGGCCGGGGCCGAAGAGATGGTCTATGGCTCGGCGGTGCTGCCCGGGGCCATGTTCATGGTCACCTACCTGAAAGGGGTGCCGGTCCTGGGGATCCCGGCATGCGGCCTGTTTTCGACGACCACGGTCTTTGATCTCGTCTACCCGAGGGTGCTGGCCGGAGAGAAGATCACCCGCCGAGAGGTGGCCGCGCTGGGCCATGGGGGCCTCTGCCTCGACTGCCCGGAATGCGTCTATCCGAGCTGTCCCTTCGGCAAATAGAGAAACACCGGGAGGGAAACATGATCGGTTATCTGGCGGTGGGACTGGAGGAAGCCCTGGAGATGACCCTTGCGCGGATTGCGCCGCTGGGGTGGGAGACGGTGGACCTCCACGAAAGCGTCGACCGGGTGGCATCCGAGGACGTGGCCTCCATGGTCGACTCGCCTTCGGTCGACGCTTCGCTCAAGGACGGGTATGCCGTTCTGTCCCGCGAGGTGGCCGAGGCGTCTTCCGAGCGACCGGTGCGGCTGTCGCTGGCCGGCATTGCCGCCGCGGGGGGGCGACAGGACGTGCGGGTGGCGCCGGGGACGGCGGTTCGGGTGCTGACCGGCGCCAAAATCCCCGACGGCGCCGATGCGGTGGTCTCGGAGGAGTTTGTGACGGTCGATGGCGAAGCGGTGCATGTCGGCATCTTTGCCGAGCCGGGCCGCAACATCCTGGCCCGGGGCAGCGACGTGGCCCGGGGAAAAACCGTTGTCGAGAAGGGGGGCCGCCTCACCCCGGGCATGGTGGGAATCCTTGCGGCGGCGGGGCACAGCCGGGTGCCGGTCTTCCGGACGCCCCGCGTGGGCATCCTCGCCACGGGCGACGAGGTCGTGGCCCCTGGAAAACCACTGCCGGAGGGCAAGCTCTACGCCAGCAACATCACGACCCTGGGGGCTTGGTGCCGACGCTATCGGATGCAGACCCGGATGGAGATCGTTCCGGACGAACCCGACGTTATTTTCAACGCCCTGGAATCCCTTGCCGCGGCGATGGATGCCATCGTGACGAGCGGGGGTGCCTGGACCGGGGACCGGGACATGGTGGTGCAGATCCTCGAGCGACTGGGGTGGACCCAGGTCTTTCACCGGATTCGCATCGGCCCGGGAAAGGCCGTGGGGTTCGGGCTGCTTGGGGGCACACCGGTCTTTATCCTGCCCGGAGGGCCCCCGTCCAACCTGATGGGCTTCCTCCAGATCGCCCTGCCGGGACTTCTACGGCTTGCCGGCCACAGGCGCCCCGGTCTCCCGGTCACCCCGGCACGGACGGCCTCGGACCTCAAGGGGCGGGATGCTGGATGGACCCAGTTCATCTTCGGCGCCATTGAAGCGCGGCCGGATCTGCCTGTCTTCCATTCCCTCAAGGGCGCCAGCCGCCTCCGCTCCATGGCCGAAGCCGACGCCGTGGCCGCCATTCCCGAGGGCCAGATCCATATCCCTGCCGGAACGGTGATCCCCGTCCAGATGCTGGGATAGCCCTGAAAATCCACGGGTGGCTGCATCGGGGCCCCGGCGCAGGTCTGGACTTGGCGCAGCAGCGCTCATGCGCGGGAAAAGCCGTCATGCAAAGGCTGCAACGGGGCTGCGCCGGCTGTCGGCGTTTTCAGGCGGCGCCGGTGCCGTCGAGAAAGCGGGCTTCGATCAGGTCCGCCAGGGCGGGGATGTCGTCGATGTAAAGCCGGGGAACGCCAAGCTCCACGGGGATGTCGGACATGACGGCGAAGAGCGGCCCCGGGTCCGAGCGATCATACAAAGGGGTTCGGTGGGCTGTACTCCGAAAGACCTCGACCTGGGGCATCCCCGCGTTTTTGTACCCCTCCGTCAAAACAATATCCATATCCGACATCTGTTCCGCGACGATCTGTTCGAGCCCGGCCTCCGCAGCAACATCCTTGATGATGGAAAGCTTCCAGGGGGAGGAGATGACCACCGTCTCGGCGCCGGCCTGCTTGTGGCGCCAGGTGTCCTTGCCTTCGTGGTCGATGTCGAAACCGTGGGTGTCGTGTTTGACCGTGCCGACATGGTATCCCCGTCGCTTCAGCTCCGGTATCAGTTTTTCCAGCAGGGTGGTTTTTCCCGAGCGCTTTTTGCTGATGATGGATATGATCGGCGGGCTCATGGCGTTCCTCCGATGGGGCGCAGCCCATATTTTCCCGGCGCCTTGGCCGCCTCTCGGTGCTGCAGACCTGCAGGGATCATGAGGCGTCGGCCTCGGGGGCCGGCGGGACCACCAGAACCGGGAGCTTGGAGCCCCGAAGGACGTTCTTGACGGTTGCGCCGACGGATGTTCCGGTGATGATCCCCTGGTGGGCGCCCATGACGATGAGGTCGCACCGGTGCCGGCGGGCCTGGGAGATGATGTCTTCGACGACGTTGCCGTCGGTGAGGACGATCTCCCTGGAATGGTATCCGCAGGCGGCATCATCGATGCCGGCTGCGGCACAGAATTTTTCCAGGGCCTCGCGGATGATCCGGTTGTCGGATTTCTTTCCGGCCAGGTTGTCGAGGGCGTTTTTCTGGTGAGCCTCGGTGTAGGTCTGCCATTTTTCCTCCCCCAGCATTCCCCGGAGATAGGCCTCGATGTAATCCGGCATTCTCTCGAGGACGTGCAGGATCACGAGGGTGGCCTGGTAGCGGGTGGCCAGGGATGCGGCGAATTCAAAGGCCGGCGTGCAGTTTTTGCTGAGATTCGTGGCGAAGAGAATGGATGATATGGACTTCATGCTGGCGACACCTTCCCCGAAAGTTGATTTCGATCCGCCCCCGCTGCGGGAACGAAGCCCGCGTGTCGGCGGGGCGGGGTTCCGGAGTGGCGGATGCGGTGCGAACCCAAAGAAGTGTTGACATCCAAGTGCCTGGATGCCATGAAAAATGCACACAACCAAGGGATTGTCAATATTTTGTTTCCGTTCCTGAAGGGTCGCGGCAGGAGATAAACGGACCGAAATGCGCTTCGGCGCGGCGGATTCTCGTGTCGGCCGATCGGCCGCATCGCCCCGATTCACGATGGACGTCTGGCGGCTCGGGGTCCCGAAGCGGCCCGGACGCCGGAGAGGAGATCGCTGTCATGCTGCATTCTTGTCTGAAGAGGTCTGCGGGCCTTCGCCTCGGCATCGCAGTCGCACTGCTGCTGTTCCTGCCTCCGTTGCCCGTGGCATCGGAAACGCTGAGAATCCAGTCCGCCTTCCCCCGCGGCGATCTTTCCATGGAGCTCCTGCAGCGCTTTGCCGTTGCCGCCGGCGAGAAGAGCGGCGGGCAGCTTTCGGTGGAAGTCTTCGCCGATCCGGAAATCGTCCCCATGGAGCAGCTCTTCGGAGCGGTCCAGCGCGGCACCATCCAGATGCTCCAGGGCGCCGGGGTCTTGTGGCGGGGGATCATCCCTGCCGCCAATATCGAGTTCGGCCTGCCCATGGCCTATCGTATCGATAGGGCTTTGGACTTTGAAGCGCAGGCCCGAAAGCTCCGTGAATTCTTTTACCGCGAAGGGTTTGTCGCACTGCTCCGGAAGGAATATGCCGACCGGGGGCTCTACCTGCTCGATATCCACACCTATGGACCGGTCCCCTTCGTGCTCGCCACAGCCCCCCTGCGGACCTGCGACGACCTGAAGGGCCGGCGGATTCGTTCCGACGGCCTCAACCACGCCTTCCACGCCGGCGTGGGGATGCAGGGGGTCTCGATGTCGGCCCTGGAGACCTATGCCGCCCTCAGACGCGGCGACATTGATGCCGCCGGGTGGGACGTCAGCGCGGTTACAGGCCTGAGATGGCAAGAGGCAGCGCCCTATTGGATCCGCGGGTTCGAAAACGACCAGTGCCTTGGCCACATCCTGGTGAACCTCGAGACATGGACGGCCCTCACCCCGGAGAAGAAAGATGCGCTCAGGGCCGCCGGGGAAGCCTACTGGCACGCCACGGTGAGGGGGTACAAGAAGGAGATGGAGACGGTGCGGCGTCTGATCCGACAGAAGCGGCTGACGGAGGTTTGGCTCGAGCCGGCGTGCCGGGAGGCCTATGGCCGGGTGGCCCGAAATTTGTGGGACCAGGCGGCGGCGGAAGACGAGACCTCCGCCCGCCTTGTCGAGATCCTGAAAAAATGGCACGCTGTTCCTCACTAATATTTCATTTGCGTTATCCACCAGATCGCGGCATCTTGAAACGCGGCAGGAATGAGAAAAGGAATTTGGATATGTCTTCATTGCATCGAACCGTTTTCCATGAGCGGCACCGCGAGCTGGGCGCCACCATGGTCGATTTCGGCGGCTGGGATATGCCGGTTCAGTACAAAAAGGGCGTGGTCCAGGAGCACCTGGCCACCCGGAGGCATGCCGGACTCTTCGACGTGTCCCACATGGGGCGATTCATCATCGGCGGGGGGGATGCCCTGCCGTTCCTCCAGCGGGTCCTGAGCAACAATGCCGGCGCCCTCGAGGTGGGCGAAAGCCAGTATACGATAATTCCCGATGAAAACGGGTATGCCATCGACGATGCCTACCTCTACCGGTTTTTCGAGGAGCGCTGGCTGCTGGTGGTCAACGCATCCAACCGGGGGAAGGACTGGGCGCATTTTCAGGCCCAGGCGGCACGGTTCGGCGATCTTGAATTGGAGGACCGGACTTTCGACATGAGCATGCTGAGCCTCCAGGGGCCGGCCTCTAAAGAGATGTTGATCCGCCTCATGGATGCCGGTGCCCTGCCCATCCCCTTGAGAAACAACCTGAGCGAAGCGGTGATTTCCAGTGCAAAGGTGCTGATGGCCAGAACCGGATATACCGGTGATCCACTGGGCTTCGAGCTGTTCATGGATACGGCGGATGCCGTCGATTTATGGGATGTCCTGACGGCGGAAGGGGCGGAGCCCATCGGCCTCGGAGCCAGGGACACCCTGCGCCTGGAAGCCGCTCTGCCCTTGTACGGGCACGAGTTTGGAGAGGATCCGGAGCAGAAGCCCATCCCCATTTTTGCATCCCCTTTGGCGAAGTTTGCCGTCAGTTTCGCCCCCCAAAAGGGAGATTTCATCGGCAGGGATGCGCTCTTTTCACAGTTCAGGGCATTACAGCGCATTCTCGATTTCGACTATTCCGACATGGAAGTCCTGCCCAGAATCATCGTGCCGGTGGCCGTAACCGGCAGGGGTATCGCCCGGGCGGGCTACGAGGTGTTCAAGGATGGCCGCCTTGTCGGATACATCACCAGCGGCACCATGGTCCCGTACTGGCGCACGGAAGGCGAGGGTATCCTTTCCAGCTTCACGGAGCAGGATGAGAAGCGGGCCATCGCCCTTGCCCTGGTGGATGCCGACCTGATCGAGGGGGATCGGGTCGAGATCAAGATCCGTAAAAAGATGTGCCCGGGGGTCCTGGTGCCCTACCACATGAGGGCCGAAGCGCCTCCCAACGCCAGGGCCATCTTATGGAATCAGCTGGGCCAGGAGATCGATCCGGCTGAGCGATGGGGAAAGGATGCGCCGGGTGCCGGGGTCCCCCCCGCCGAATCCCTCATGGCCGCATTGGTCCAAAAGGCTGCGGAGAACACCCGCTGGCGCCAGGCCGAGTGCATCAACCTGATCCCTTCCGAGCAGACCGCATCCGCCTTTTCCAGGATGCTCTCCATCATGGACCCGTCGGGCCGTTATGCCGAGCACAAAAAGGTGAAGGCTTTCTGCGACCAGGAGGTCTTCTATTATCAGGGAACGGCCTTTATCCACGAGGTGGAGACCCTGCTGGGCCGGGAGATCCGGAAATATCTGGGGTGCAGCGCCGTGGAGAGCCGGGTCATATCGGGCCAGATGGCCAATACGGCCGTGTTCAGTGCCATGGTGGATTATATCAACCGGGCCGACCGGAAGAGCGAACAGCGACGGATCCGGAAGATCATGAACAATCATATCCTCAACGGCGGGCATCTGAGCGCCCAGCCCATGGGCGCGCTGCGCGATTTCGTGGCCAGGGACCCGAAAACCGAAAAGCCGGCGGTGATCAATTTCCCGGTCTGCGAGGACAATCCCTACAAGATCGATGTGCCGGCCTGTGAAGCGCTCATCGACCTCCATCGGCCGGAGTTGATCATCTTCGGCAAGAGCATGACCATCTACCCGGAGCCGGTGGCCCAGATCCGCGGTATGGTGTCGGCGGCCGGGCTGGATGCGGTGCTGATGTATGACATGGCCCACGTGCTGGGATTGGCCGGCCCCCATTTCCAGGAGCCTTTCAAGGAGGGCGCCGACCTGGTGACCGGCTCCACCCACAAGACCTTTTTCGGCACCCAGCGGGGGATCATCGCCGGGAACTACGCGATCGACGATCCGAGGTATCTCCTGTGGGAGGCCATCGAAAGAAGAGCGTTTCCGGGAAGCGTGAGCAACCACCACCTCGGGACCCTGCTGGGCCTGCTGGCCTCGGCCTATGAGATGAACCATTTCAAGGATGAATACCAGAGGCGGGTGATCGAAAATGCCCGGGCCTTTGCCGCCGCACTGGCGGATCTGGGGATGGCCGTTGCGGGTGAGAAGGCCGACGGCTATACCCATACCCATCAGGTCATCGTTCACGTGGGATATGCGAAGGGCCCTGAAGCAGCGGATTTTCTGGAGAAGAACAATATTATCGTCAATTACCAGGCCACTCCGGAAGAGGAGGGGTTCACCGCTTCCGGCGCCTTGCGCATGGGGGTATCCGAGATGACCCGCTTCGGTATGGAACCGTCGGATTTCGAGACCCTTGCCCAGTTGATCCATGACGCTGTCCAGGAGCGGAGGCGGGTCAAGGATCAGGTGGTCGCCCTCAGGAAACGGTTTCTGGAGCTGCAGTTCTGCTTTGACAGATCAGAACACTTGAGGGGGGTGATGGAAAAGCTGCATACGCTGCTCTAGCGACGGGCCGCCAGTTGCATCAAGGAGAAACGGCCCACATGGAAAACGGCCTGAAGAGGCGTCGGGTGATCCGAAATTTTTGTTTGAAGAATGAAGGGCTCACCTTGCGGATTGACAGTGACGCCGCCCTGACCTGCCCAGGGGGGTGCGCCTTTTCAGGAATAAGCGCGCGGCACCCGCGCCATGACCGTCGAGACCACCTCATAGTTGATGGTGCCCAGCCACTCGGCGATCTCGTCCGCCGTGATGGCATCTTTTCCTTGAGCGCCCAGAATCACCGCCTCGTCTCCGGCCTGAATCCCCGGCACCTCCCCGATGTCGAGCATGGTGAGGTCCATGCAGACCCGGCCGACCACCGGCACCCGGCGACCGCCCACCAGCATGACGCCCCGTGAAGAGAGCGCCCGGCGGTATCCGTCAGCATACCCCACCGGCACCGTGGCCAGCACCGTCGGGGCGGGGGTGATGTAGGTGCTGCCGTAGCTGACCGCAAACCCCGCCGGCACCTGCTTGACCTGGGCGATGCGGGCCTTGAGTGCCATGGCGGGGACGAGGTCTATCCGCGACCGGTCCACCTCGTTCGAGGGATAGAGGCCGTAGACTGAAATACCCGGCCGGACCATGTCGAGGTGGGTTTCGGGCATGTCGATGACGGCGCCGCTGTTGGCCGCGTGGCGCAGGGGGAAGGTGATGCCCCGGTCCGACAGTTCGGCCAGCACCGCCATGAACCGCTCGAACTGGCGTCGGGCACTGGTCTTGTCCCGGCTGTCGGCGGCGGCGAAATGGGTATAGATGCCTTCGGGAATCAGCCCCGGCAGGCGGACGATCCGCTCGATTTCCGGCACTGCAGCCCCCGCACCCGGCTGCCAGCACGCCGGGAGGAGGCCGATCCGCCCCATGCCCGTGTCCACCTTGATGTGGACGGGCAGGCGTCCGCCGCCGGCAACGGCCCCCGCCGAGAGGGCTTCCGCCGTGGCAAAGGAAAAGACGGTGGGGGTGAGGCCGTATCTGAGGAGATCCCGGATCGACTCGGGCGATGTGTATCCAAACAGCAGGAGGGGGGCCGCGATGCCGGATTCGCGCAAGGCGATTCCCTCGCGAATCCGGGCGACGCCGAGCATGTGGACGCCGCTTTCAACAGCCTGCCGCGCCACCGGGACCAGCCCGTGGCCGTAGGCATTTGCCTTGACGGCGGCGAGCATGCGGACCGACGGTCCCGTAAGCTTCTGGAGGGCCTTCAGGTTGTGGTCGATGGCCCCGAGATAGATTTCCGCCCGGAGGGGGTGCGATTCCATCCTGTCTTCCTGTTCCGGTTCATGCATCGAATCTCAGTGTGCCCCCTCTCCGTAGGCCCGGGTGTATGCGGCAAAGGCCGCCATGATCCGGCGGGTCCGATCTCCCGGGGTGCCGTCGCCGATGGCATGGCCGTCCACCTGTGCGACGGGAACGACCTCCTTGTTCGAGGAGGTGAGAAAGAGCTCGTCCATCACCCGGATTTCGTCCCTGGAGACATCCCGGATCTCGACGTCGAAGGACTCCTCGGCCAGCGCCAAAACCACCTGCCGGGTGATGCCGGGAAGGATGCCGGCGCCGGGGGTCACCAGGCGATCCCCGATGACGGCGAAAAAATTGGAGGTGGTCCCCTCCAGGAGACGGTGTTGCCGGTCGATATAGATGGATTCGACGGCGCCCTGCTGACGGGCCTTGGTCAGCGCCAGGATGGCGGGGATGTAGTTGGTGGTCTTGGCGCCGGGGATGTAGCGTTCGTCATGGGTGGTGATGACGGCGGCCCCGTCGCGGTACCATGTTTCGGGGCAGGGGTGCAGGGGGGTCACCAGGACCAGCAGCGTCGGATGCCCCCCGGGGGTGATGCTGTCCGGGCTGGCGCCGCCGGTGATGAGGAGGCGGATGTTGGCCTCGTCCAGATGCCCCCGGTTCCGGGAGAGCGTTTCCACGGCGATGTCGAAGACCTCCCGGCCGCTGCACGGCATGGGCAGGTCCAGGAGGCGCGCCGACCGCTCCAGCCGGCGGACATGTTCTTCCAGATGAAAAGGGCGCATCTGGTAGGTGCGCAGAAAATCGAAGACGCCATAGCCCCGAAGCAGCCCCAGGTCATTTACGGATACGGCCGCCCGGTCCTCCGGGACGAACGCGCCGTCGACATAGAATATGTTCATGTCAGCCCTCCTTTCCGCATTGAATTCCCGGATCTGTACCGCATTTCAACGGGAAATGCCAGTGCGGAGATCGGAAACAGGGGAAAGGGGAATGCCTCCCGGATCAGTGGGGGGTGTCGAAGCTGTCGAGGAGCATCTCGCCGGCATCCGGACCGCCGGGCTTGACCTCGGCGTGGTCGTTGAGGAAGCGGGCGCAGGAGTTCCAGCGCAGGATGGCGTCCTCGTTGTCGGTGTGGCAGCGGTCGATGGCCTGCCCGTAAGCCTCGAGGGCGCGGCTGAACCAGTCATGGGCCATCTGCCCGGCGCCCGGGCGGCCCTGCTTGAGGTGGACCTTGGCCCTGCGCTCAAACATGATGCCGTTGTAGTAGGCCTGGCAGTACTGGTCGGAAAGCTTTTTGACGATCTCCTTGGCTTTCTGGAACGATGAGGTCAGGTCGTGGGCGAATTTGTCCGTCACCGCCAGGAGCATGGTGATCAATGCCGTCTGGTTGCCGGGCTCGATGGCCAGGATGTCGAGGCAGATGCTTTCGGCTTCGTCCGGGTCGTTGAGCATCCGGTAGCGCTGGGCCTTTTCAAGGGCCATCGGGATGGATTTGGGGGACAGCTTCCTGAGTTCGATCATGGCGGACCTCCTTTGAAAAGCGCGATGTTATAATTTTCATCTCAAAAAGATAAGCAGGCCGGGGATGCGATGCAAGCATGCACCGCCGGCGGCGCTGTTTCATCCGGGCCGCCGGCATCCTTCCTTGGGGAGCTATTGGTCCGTTGGCTTCTCCTCCTTGCGGATCATCTTTTTGGTCTGGTTGATCCGCTTCGTGATGAGGATGCCGCGGGGACAGGATTCGGTGCACTTGAAATGATTCCGGCAGGGCCAGACCCCGTTCGGGTCGTCGAGGACCGGCCGCCGTTCGGCCATCCCGCGGTCGCGGGTGTCTGCCAGGAATCGATAGGCCTGGGCCACGGCCGCCGGCCCCAGAAAGTCCGGGTTTTCCCCGAGGATCGGGCAGGCGGAATAGCATGCGGCGCAAAGGATGCAGTTGGTCGTGTCATCGAAGCGCATCCGCTCTTCCTGGGACTGGCGCCGCTCCCCCTCCGCCACGGCCTCGTCGTTGATGAGGAAGGGCTTGATGCTGCGGTATTTCTGGAAGAATTCATCCTGGTCCACGATCAGGTCCCGCTGCACGGGCAGATGGCGGAGCGGGGTCAGGGTGATCCGGTCGCCGTCCTTCTCGGCCACCTCCTTGATCAGGGTCTTGCAGGCGAGCCCGTCCTTTCCGTTGATGCGCATGGCGTCGGAGCCGCACACGCCGTGGGCGCAGCTCTTGCGGAAGGCCAGGCTGCCGTCCTGGAATCGCTTGATATGGATCAGGGCGTCGAGGAGGCGGTCGGTGGGGGCCGCCGACACCGTGTATTCCTGGTAATACGGCGCGTCGTCGGTTTCGGGGTTGAAGCGTTGTATCCGGAGGATGATCTTCATGCTTCTCTCCTTTCCGGTCAGTAGGTCCGCGGCTTGGGCTCCCAGATGGAGGTGTCCACCGCCTTGTAGTCGATCCGGACGTCGTCTCCCTCGAGATAAGCGAGGGTGTGCTTGAGCCACTGGTCGTCGTCCCGGTCGGGGAAGTCCTCGCGGCTGTGGGCGCCGCGGCTCTCTTCGCGGTTGAGGGCCGATGCGGCGGTGACGAGGGACAGGTCGAGGAGGCTCTTGAGCTCGATGGTGTCGAGCAGGTCCGTGTTGAACTGCTTTCCCCGGTCCTGGACGCGCACGGCCAGGTACCGCGCCAGCAGGTCCTTGACGGCGTCGACGGCCTGCTGCATCTCCCCGGCGTTTCGGTAGATGCCGACCTTTTCCATCATGGCGGTCTGCATCTCCTCCATGATGTGCCCCCCGTGGGGGCCGGAGCGCCCGTCGGTCAGCCGGCGGATCCATTCCCGTGCGGCTTCCGGCGCGTCTTTCGACAGCGGCAGGGCGTCGGCCTGTTTGACATAGTCGCCGATGTGCTGTCCGGCGCGGCGGCCGAATACCACCAGGTCGAGCAGGCTGTTGGTGCCGAGGCGGTTGGCGCCGTGGACCGATACGCAGGCGCACTCTCCAGCAGCGTAGAGGCCGTCCACGATGGTTCCCCGGCGGTCCATGATCACGCGGCCATGCACGTCGGTGGGGATGCCGCCCATGGCGTAGTGGGCGGTGGGGAGCACCGGTATGGGGGCTTCGGCCGGGTCGACGCCCAGGTAGGTCTTGCAGAAGCTGGTGATGTCCGGCAGCTTGGCCGCCAGCGTCTCCCTGCCCAGGTGGGTGGCATCCAGGTGGACATAATCGTCGATCTTGCGATCCCCGCGAATTCCCTTTCCGGCGCGGACCTCGGTCAGGATCGAACGGGAGACGATGTCCCGGGGCGCCAGGTCGAGGAGGGTGGGGGAGTACCGCTCCATGAACCGCTCACCGTCGCGGTTCCGGAGGATGCCGCCTTCGCCGCGAACCGCCTCGGAGATCAGAATCCCCAGGCCCAGGATGCCGGTGGGATGGAACTGGAAGAACTCCATGTCCATGAGGGGGATGCCGCGCCGGGCGCAGACCGCCGGGCCGTCGCCGGTGTTGGCGAAGGCGTTGGAGGTGATCTTGAACATGCGTCCGAAGCCGCCGGTGGCGAAGAGGACGGCCTTGGCGCCGAAGACATGCAGGTCGCCCGTGGCAAGCTCCACGGCCACCACGCCGCCGCAGGTGCTGCCGTCCATGATCAGGTCGACCACCTGGAACTCGTCGAAAAAGGCGACCTGGTTCTTGATGCACTGCTGGTAGAGGGTCTGGAGGATCATGTGGCCGGTGCGGTCGGCTGCGTAGCAGGCCCGCCTGACGGGCCCCTCGCCGAAATTCCGGGTATGCCCGCCGAACCGGCGCTGATCGATCCGCCCCTCGGGGGTCCGATTGAAGGGGAGGCCGCGGTTTTCCAGGTCATAGACGGCCTGCACCGCCTCCTCGGTCAGGATTTTGGCCGCCTGCTGGTCCACGAGGTAGTCCCCACCTTTAACGGTGTCGTAGGCGTGCCATTCGGGTTTGTCTTCCTCCACGTTTCCCAGGGCTGCGCTGATGCCGCCTTGGGCCGCACCGGTGTGGCTGCGGACGGGATAGAGCTTGGACAGGACCGCGGTGCGGGAGCGTTCGCTCGCCTCCAGGGCGGCATAGAGCCCGGCACCGCCGGAGCCGACGATGACGGTGTCGAAGTGATGGACCATCGGGCACCTCCGTATCAGATGGGTTGCGTTCAGGTGGTCGGGCCATTCAATGGGGTGTTGCAGCGTTCACAGCGTGCCTTGCCGCTGCCGGAAATCGGAATGCAGGCGCGGTCGGGGGGTCGCGGGAAGCGGCGCTGGCGGCGTTAGGTCCAATCGAGGTGCGGCGGTGATGGCGGCACGCGATATCTGGCTGTGTCACTATATTCTCGAATGCCGCCGAGAGACAAGGAAATTTTTTCGCCGCCGCCCCGAAAAGGCGACGCGCTGCGATATCATGCCACCCGGGTGACGGATACCATGAGCTGGCCCTCGTTGTTGTCGTAGCGGGTCCTGAGGTCGTTGGCGAAGGCATAGAGCTCCGCGTCCCTGGGGGCCGTGAAGCGCTGTTCGTCCCCGCCGCGCCCGATCCGGAAATAGTCTTCATCGTCGTCCAGGGATCCGATCAGCTCGAACCATTCGGCCTGGGGAACCCGTCGCCGGTCCTCGAACAG